>NZ_BAAAMU010000022.1:0-58714 GCF_039529435.1 Nonomuraea maheshkhaliensis | reverse complement strand
GGCTGGAGATCGAGTGGCCGGACGGCCCGGTGCCGCACGATCTCCAGCCCGCGCATCGGATCCAGGGCGGCCGCGTCGGGCGGCTGCCCGTCGACCGCCCAGCCGGCTCCGGCCCAGTGCAGGCGGGCCGGCTCCTTCTCCGGCGTACGCGCGAAACCGCAGGGGGTGGGGGACATGAACGAGGTGCTCCTGACCACTCGGCAACCGATCGGCGCCTACCCTACGCCCGTTCCACCACCCGGCGGACGCGGATACGGCCCTCGTTCACGGCCGGTGAACGAGAACACGGAACCCCGCGTCACTCGTCGCCCTCGACCCGCATCACGCTCGCCACCGCCCGCACGATGTCGAGCTCGCGCAGCCCCTCCATGGTCGCCGTCAGCGCGGCGTCCGTGGCGCGGTGGGTGACGATGACGAGCTGGGCGTCGTCGCCGTGCCCCTCCTGGCGCACGGTCTGGATCGACACGTCGTGCTTGGCGAACAGCTCCGCCACCCGCGCCAGCACGCCCGGCTTGTCGGCGACGTCGAGCGCCACGTGGCAGCGCGTGACGGTGTCGCCCATCGGGTGGACGGCCAGGTCGGCGTAGGTGGACTCCTCGGGCCCGCGCGTGCCGGCCAGGCGGTTGCGGCCGACGGCCACCAGGTCGCCGAGCACGGCTGAGGCGGTCGGGGCCCCGCCGGCGCCCTTGCCGTAGAACATGAGCTGCCCGGCCGACTCGGCCTCGACGAAGACCGCGTTGTACGCCTCACGTACCCCGGCCAGCGGGTGGGAGCGCGGGATCATCGCCGGGTGGACCCGCACGCCGAACGAGCGGCCGTCGTCGGAGCGGGCACAGATGGCCAGCAGCTTGATGACGTAGCCCATGGCCTTGGCGGAGGCGACGTCGGTGGCGGTGATGTCGGTGATGCCCTCGCGGTGCACCTCCTCGGCGCGCACCCGGCTGTGGAAGGCGAGCCCGGCGAGGATGGCGGCCTTGGCGGCGGCGTCGAAGCCCTCGACGTCGGCGGTCGGGTCGGCCTCGGCGTAACCGAGGGCCTGGGCCTCCTCCAGGGCGTCGGTGAAGGAGGCGCCCGTGGAGTCCATCTTGTCGAGGATGTAGTTGGTGGTGCCGTTGACGATGCCGAGCACCCGTTTGACGTGGTCGCCGGCCAGCGACTCTCGCAGGGGGCGCAGCAGCGGGATGGCCCCGGCCACGCTGGCCTCGAAGTAGAGGTCGCCGCGGCCGGTCCTGGCGGCCTCGTGGAGCGCGGCGCCGTCGGCGGCCAGCAGCGCCTTGTTGGCGGTGACCACGGACTTGCCCCTGGACAGGGCGGAGACGATCAGCGAGCGGGCGGGCTCGATGCCGCCGATGACCTCGATCACGATGTCGACGTCGTCGCGGGTGACCAACGCCTCGGCGTCGGTGGTGAGCAGCGCGGGGTCGACCTCGACGTCGCGTTTGCGGCCCAGCCTGCGTACGGCGACACCGGCCAGCTCCAGCGGGGCCCCGACGCGGGCGGCCAGGTCGCCGGCCTGCTCGTGCATGAGCCTGATGACCTGAGACCCGACGACGCCGCAGCCCAGCAGAGCCACTTTCAGCGGTTTCACAGCTGCCCCCTCAACAAGTCGTCCTCGGTCTCGCCCTGCACGATCACGCGCGAGACGCCGCCTGAGACGGCGACCACGGCGGGCCTGGGCAGGTAGTTGTAGTTGTTGGCCAGCGAACGGCAGTAGGCGCCGGTCGCGGCCACGGCGATCAGGTCACCGGGGGCGAGGTCGGCCGGCAGGTGGAAGTCGCGCACGATGATGTCGCCGCTCTCGCAGTGCTTGCCGACCAGGCGGCTGAGCATGGGCTCGGCCTCACTTGACCGGCTGACCAGCGCGGCGGTGTATTCGGCGCCGTAGAGTGCCGTGCGCACGTTGTCGCTCATACCGCCGTCGATGCTCACGTAGGTGCGCAGGCCCTCGACGTCCTTGATGGTGCCGACCTCGTAGAGGGTGATGCCGCCGGGGCCGACGATGGTGCGTCCTGGCTCGACGGTGAGGCGGGGCACGGGCAGGCCGGCGTCCACGCAGACCTTGGCGACGATCTCGCGCAGGCCGTCGGCGAGCTCCTTGATGTCGGGGGCCTCGTCGCCGTCGACGTAGGCGATGCCGTAACCGCCGCCGAGGTCGAGCTCGGGCAGCACGACGCCGTGTTCGTCCTTGATCTGGACGAGCAGCGTGGCCAGCCGGCGCGCGGCCACCTCGAACCCGGCCGTGTCGACGATCTGGGAGCCGATGTGGGAGTGCAGGCCGACCAGCTCAAGCTGCGGCAGGGCGAGGATGCGGCGCACGGCCTCGGCCGCGGCCCCCGCGTTCAGCGACAGGCCGAACTTCTGGTCGTCGTGGGCCGTGGCGATGAACTCGTGGGTGTGGGCCTCGACCCCGGTGGTCACCCTGACCATCACCTTGGGCCGCTTGCCCAGCTGCTCGGCGAGGTAACCGAGCCTGGTGATCTCGTCGTAGGAGTCGACCACGATGTGGCCGACCCCGGCCTCCAGGGCCTTGGCCAGCTCGGCCTTGGACTTGTTGTTGCCGTGCATGGTGATGCGCTCGGCGGGGAAGCCGACGCTCAGCGCGACCGCCAGCTCACCGCTGCTGGCCACGTCGAGGCCGAGGCCCTCGTCCTGGAGCCAGCGCACGATCTCCTTGCACAGGAACGCCTTGCCGGCGTAGTGGACCTCGGAGCCGGCGAACGCCGTCGCGTAGTCGCGCATGCGCGAGCGCACGTCGTCCTCGTCGATGACGTAGAGCGGGGTGCCGTGATCGCGGGCCAGGTCGCGCACGTCCACGCCGCCGACGGTGAGCGCGCCTTCCGCCCGGCTCGACGTTCGGGGCCAGATCGAGGGGTTGATCCGGTTGAGGTCGGCGGGCGCCAGCGGCGGGCGCTCGTGCGGCAGCATCTCGGCGTGCCGGTCCCCGGCGGGGTGGGCGAATCGACTCACCCGATCGAGGCTATCGGAAGCGCCAGTGAGCCATGACCCTGTGACCACGTATCGAGACGCGATCACGCCCTGGAAGGGATATTTTTACGCTTTTTCGCCTTTTAACCGAATATTTTGTGATTCATTACAGCCGATCGGGGCCCGGCAGGACCTCGCGCACGGCCGCCGCCACCCGTACCCGCGCCGTGTGCACGGCACCCGGCTCCTCCTCCCCCATGGGAACGGCCGGAGCCCGCTCATGGGCGTCGTGATAGGCCAGCGCCAGCCGCAAAAGGTAGCTCTCCCAGCCGGGCTCCCTGCTGACCAGCCGCCCTGGCAGCTCGGCCAGCGCCCGCAGCACCCGGCGGTGCCAGGGGTCGTCGAGCAGCTCGGCCGCGAACCCGGTCTCCGGCACCCCCAGCTCGCGGGCCCACCTCAACGCGGCGCAGGCGCGCGCGTGCCCGTAACGCACCACGAAGCCGGGGTTGTCCCACGTACGGGGAAAGTCCGGCCACGAAGGCTCGAACGGCGGGCGTGCCCAGGCCGACCGCAGCAGGTCGCCCGGCACGGTCACGACGATCCGCAGGAACCCCTTCCCGCGCACCTCCACAGAAGCGACCCCGCCGAGCGCCCGCACCCGCTCGGCCAGCTCCCCCGCGTCCAGGCCCCGCCGCAGCGCGGCGGCGGAGACGTAGACGGCCTCGCGCTCCCACGACCCCTCGGGCGCCGGCGGCTCACCGAGCACGGCGGCCAGCTCCTCGGGTGTCATGCGGACACCCTCTCAGATGAGCGCGTGCGGCTCGGCCGAGCCGTATTCGACCAGGTGGGCCGCCCCCAGCAGCCAGCGGTCCTCGTCACGCACCCGCACGTAGCCGAACCGGTCGGCGGAGAACACCTTGATCCCGTCCGTACGGCACTGCCGCATCAGGACCTCGTCCCAGCCCTCCGTGAGGTCGGCGAAGCCCAGCTCGCGCAGGGCGTTGCGCCTGGCCAGGAGGGTGCCGCCGGTGATCTCGGGCAGGTAGGAGTATTCAGCGTCGGGCTGCTTGAGCAGCGTGGCCTGGGGCTTGCGCAGGTGGGCGTAGAAGGCGGCCTTGCCGACGATGTCGGCGGTGGTGAACAGGAAGGCCCGGCGCAGGTCCGACAGGTAGTGGGGGCCGTAGACGTCGCGCGGGTCCATGACCGCGACGAGGTCGGCCTCGCACAGGTCGATGCCGGCGTTGAGCATCGCGCCCTCGGTCATCGCCGGCTGCGGGCGCCGGTAGATGACCTCCACGTCCGGCAGCACGTCGCGGGCGCGCAGCTCGGCCTCCGGCGGCCCGATGACGATGAGCTGGTCGACGCCCGACTGCCGGGCGACCTGGGCGAGCGCGTGCTCCATCAGGTACGGGTCGAGGATGGGCAGCAGCACGGAGGTGTTGAGCGTGGGCCGCGCGCTGGGCAGGCCGATGGCGTCCAGCAGCTCGTCGATGCGCTCGCTCATCGTCCCCATCGAGTACGCCCGCCGCAGCGCCACGTGCGCCCGCCGCGAGTCGTCCTCGGTGCCGATGGGCGTGCCGCAGGCCGCGATCTCGGCCAGCCGCCACTGCGGGGTGCCCGGCGGGCAGTCGGCGGCGGCGGGCCAGCGGTAGGAGGTCAGGACGTCGGGGTAGGCCAGGTGGCCGGGCAGGAGTTGGTCGAGCGTGAGCACCCGGTCGATGCGGCCCCCGGCCAGCGGCAGCGGGTTGTGCACCCGCGGCTGCACCCCGAACTGCAGCCGCGGCCAGGCCACGGTCAGGTCGGTGGTGAAGCGGTGCTCGAACAGGTCGGCCGCGGCGGCATAGGCGGCGACATCGCCCCCGGTGTGCCAGAAGACCGTGCGGATGCCGCGCTCGGCGCACCAGGCCAGCAGCGCCTTGAGCCCCTCGCCCGGCTCTCCGGTGATCTCCTCGGCCCACGGGCCCTGCGTGACGGACTCGACGACCAGCAGGTGGGGCACTTCGAGCGGCAGCACCCTGGCGAAGTCGCGGGGCGTGAACCCGGTGGTCTGCCGCCACTCGTAGCGCAGCAGCGCCTCGGCGTGCGGGTCGGCGATCACCGCGGCGGTCAGGTGCGGGCGCGTGTTGGGGCCCGTCGGCACCCGGAACGGCTTGAGCTTGAAGGAGGCGCCGCCGAGCGTCCTGGTGGTGCTGGTGGCCTGGAACGCCGCACCCGGGCGCTCGTCCTTGGGCTTGACCGCGGCCACGGGCCTGCGCTTGGGCGCGCTGGGCCGCTTGACCGGCTTGGCGGCGCCCTTGAGACCCCTGGCCAGGCGCACCGGGTTGCTCTTGCCGCTCTTGATGGCGTCGCCGAGGCGGTTCCAGCGGGCGACCTTGATCGACGACAGCTTCCAGTTGGCCACCTCGGCCTGGAAGCGCTGCTCGGCCAGCTCCTTGCGCAGCTTGTCGGCCGCCGCCTGCTCGGCGGCGAGCCGCTCCTCGGCCTCGCTCAGCTGCTCGGCCAGCGCCTTGGCCTCCTCGGCGTTCTGCTCCGCCGCTGCCAGCCTGGCCTGGGCGGCGTCCAGCAGCCTGGCCAGCTCGGCCGCCCGTCCGGCCTGGGACACGGCCTCACGCAACGCCCGGCGCGTGCTTTCAAGCTCTGTGGACACTGGACCTCCGCTCTCTCAGCCCGGCAAAGGATACTCTTTTGCGGGAAGCGTCTCGAAGGGATGAGATCCGGTGCAGTTCAATGTAAGGCCCTATATCTGTGGCGCTCTCGGCCGGATCGACGCCGCCGTACTCGGCAAGCTGACAGCCTCAGGACCGAAGGTGCTCCCGGCTCTGCAGTCGCCCGAGGCGACGCTGTACAGCTCCACGCCGCTGCCGCCCTATCACCGGGCGGGCCACGCGTTCGCGTTCGCCTGGGGCGAGCGCAGGCCGAAGGCCCCCGACGAGTGGATCACGGTCGCGGAGACGTACGAGACGCCGGGGCTGATCGGCGACGGGCGCAAGGTGACACTGCACACCGGCGCGCTGGGCCTGGTGGACCTCTACTACGTGCGCCTGGGCGACGCGGTCTACTTCTCCTCCCTCATCCAGCCCCTGCTGAACCTCGCGCCGGTCGCGATCGACTGGTCGGCGTGGGCCTCGATCCTGCAGGTCACGTTCCCGCTGGGCGAGGCGACGCCGTACAGCGAGGTCAAGCGGCTGCCGGGGGCGAGCGCGCTGGTCTGCGAGGACGGCCGGCTTTCCACGGAGCGGCTGCTGCCGCGCTGGCTGCGCACGGAGCCGTTCGAGTCGTGGATCAGCCCGGGCGAGATCGTCGAGCTGCTGCACAAGGTCTACGAGGACTACGACGGCCGCAAACTCCTGGTGCCGGTCAGCGGCGGGTACGACTCGCGGCTGCTGGCCGGCGTGGCCAGCGCCAGGGGCATGGACGTGGAGTCGTGGACGACGAGCCCCGACGACGGCACCGACACCGACATCGCGTTCGCCCGGTCGATCACCAGGGAGCTGGGCATCGCGCACCGGGTGATCACCCAGGACGCGGCCGCCTACCCCGAGGACGCGATGGAGGTGGCGCGCAGGCTCGAATACCTGACCCCGCACCACGCCTGGTACGCGCCCTTCGCCAAGGAGGTGCACGGCGCGGGCCGGATCCTGGTCGACGGCCTGGCCGGAGGTCCGCTGCTGAAGAACTTCATGGTCAGCGGGGCCGCCTTGGAGGCCACCACGCAGGAGGAGCGCTCGGCGGCCGTGCTGGGCTCGCTGTCGCTCGGGCAGCCGACGCAGCCGTTCCTGTCCAAGGCGGCGGCCCAGTGGATGGAGGAGACCGTACGCGAGCAGTTCGCGACCGCCACCTCCATGCTCCACGGGCACCGGGCCGAGCTGCCCCTGTCGGTGCTGCACACGAGAACCGTGCGGGGCATCGCACGCTCGGCGGTCAACCTGGTGGGCCCTGAGGCGTCGTTCGCGGCGCCATTCATCCATCCTGAGTTCTTCGACGCGGCGCTGTCGGTGGGCGTGGCCCGCAAGGACAAGGGCCGCTTCTACCGCGAGGTGCTGCATGCCGCCAACCCGAGGGTGGCCGCCCTGCCCTCCACGAACGTGGTCAAGCAGCCCCTGCGGAGGGTGCCCCTGCGTTCCACGGCGGCGCCTGCCCGAAATTATTCGCACCGCATGCTGGAGATCGTGGTGAACCGGGTGCCGGGGCTGCTGTCGGACGAGCTGCACGAGGTGGTCGCCGGCGGACCGGACGCGCTGACCAGGTTCAACGGCTGGAACGATCGATTCTGGGTGCGCGGTCTGGTGCTGTTCGGACTGTGGCTGAATGACTTCGAGAGCGACCTCTCGGACCTGGCCACACCTTTTTAGTGAACTCTCGGTAACAGGGCGATTACATACGGATCTCCCGGGTATTAACCATCGCACAGCAGAAGCGGGTTCCGGAAAGCCAACGGGCTGGTAGTGTTCGGCCCGTAAGCGCCGCACAAACGGGCACCAGATCACAAATCAGGTTCCGTCCGAGGGCATGGGGTTCGCAGGGATGACGACCCCACGCGGCGCGGTCACCAGATAACAACGCCGGGGCAACCGGTGACTTCGTCCTGCCCACATCTCTTCCTGTGAGCGACATAATGATCAACGCATCCCCAATATCAGAGCCGATCTCCGAGGCCTTCGTCTCGGAGGATCCAGCCTGGTACAAGCGGGCGGTGTTCTACGAGGTTCTCGTCCGGGGGTTCAAGGACTCCAACGGCGACGGCACCGGCGACCTGCGCGGCCTCATCGAGAAGCTCGGCTATCTCGAGTGGCTGGGCGTGGACTGCCTGTGGCTGCTGCCGCTGTACGAGTCCCCGCTGCGCGACGGCGGATATGACATCTCGGACTACATGAAGATCCTCCCGGACTTCGGGGACCTGGGGGACTTCGTGCAGCTGATCGAGGCGGCGCACGAGCGCGGCCTGCGGATCATCACCGACCTCGTGATGAACCACACCAGTGACCGGCACCCCTGGTTCCAGGCGTCCCGGCACGATCCCGAAGGGCCGTACGGCGACTTCTACGTGTGGTCGGACCATCCTGGTGGCTATCCCGACGCGCCGATCATCTTCATCGGCGCGGAGGAGTCCAACTGGACCTACGACCCGGTGCGTAAGCAGTACTACTGGCACCGTTTCTTCCACCACCAGCCGGACCTGAACTATGACAACCCGGCGGTGCAGGAGGCCATGCTGGAGGTGCTGCGGTTCTGGCTGGACCTCGGCATCGACGGTTTCCGGCTGGACGCGGTGCCCTATTTGTTCGAGCGGGAGGGCACGGCCTGCTCCGGGCTGCCGGAGACGCACGCCTACCTGAAGAAGGTCCGCTCCGAGGTCGACCGCCTCTACCCCGACCGGGTGCTGCTGGCGGAGGCCAACGGCTGGCCCGAGGACGTGGTCGAGTACTTCGGCGACCCCACCACCGGGGGCGACGAGTGCCACATGGCCTTCCACTTCCCGCTGATGCCGCGCATCTACATGGCGGTGAAGAAGGAGACCCGCGAGCCGATCTCCGAGATCATGTCGCTCACCCCCAAGCTGCCCGAGAAGGCGCAGTGGGGCATCTTCCTGCGCAACCACGACGAGCTCACGCTCGAGACGGTGACCGAGGAAGAGCGCGACTACATGCACAAGGAGTATGCCAAGGACCCGCGCATGCGGGCCTACCTGGGCATCCGCCGGCGCCTGGCCCCGCTGCTCGACAACGACAGGGACCGGATCGAGCTGTTCACCGCGCTGCTGTTGTCACTGCCGGGCTCGCCGATCATCTACTACGGCGACGAGATCGGCATGGGCGACAACATCTGGCTGGAGGACCGCGACTCGGTCCGCACGCCGATGCAGTGGAGCCCCGACCGCAACGCCGGGTTCTCCTCCGCCGACCCCGGGCGGCTCTACCTGCCCGCGGTCATGGACCCGATCTACGGCTTCCAGGCGGTCAACGTGGAGGCCCAGCAGCGCCACGAAGGGTCTCTGCTGCAGTTCACCCGCAAGATGCTGGAGATCCGGCGCAGGCACCCGGTGTTCGGCGTCGGGGCGTACACGGAAATGTGGTCCTCCAACCCCTGCGTGCTCACCTACGTGCGCGAGGACCGCGACGACGTGATGCTGTGCGTCAACAACCTGTCGAAGTTCCCGCAGCCGGTAGAGCTGGACCTGCGCCGCTTCGAGGGCATGACGCCCGTCGAGGCGCGGGGCGGGGTGCCCTTCCCGTCGATCGGGGAGCTGCCCTACCTGCTCACGCTGCCGGGGCACGGCTTCTACTGGTTCGCGCTGAAGAAGCCCGAGGACAGCCTCACCGAGAAGTGACGGGCACCTGGGCACGGGCCGCGCGGCGCGCGGGGATGAGCGCGACCGCGAGCGCCGTGCCCACGGCCACCAGCACCGTCACGGTCACCGTCAGCGGTGACGGCGCGCGGCCGATGCCCGCGCCGACCCCGCTGGTGTGACCTTGCAGGTCGATCAGGCCGGTGACGACGGAGACACCGGCCGCGGCGCCCACGCCGACGCCGAGCACGACCAGCAGGCCCGTGCCGGTCACGAGCGTGGCCATGACCTGGCGCGGGGTCAGACCCATGGCCTTGAGCACGGCCAGGTCGAACGCGTGGTCGCGCAGGCCGAGCGCGCTGGCGGTGAGCAGGTTGGCCAGGCCGATGAGGGTCAGCACGGCGATCAGCGCCACGATCACCACCCTGATGATCGACAGCCGGTCGGCCGGGTTGATCGCGGCCTGCACGTCCAGGCCCTCCTTCGACTCGGCCAGCAACCGGCCGCGCACCTCCGACGGGTCGGCGCCCGGCTTGAGGGCCAGCGCGTAGAACTCCGGCGGCACCGAGTCCTTGGCCGCCAGGCTGTCGAGCCCCACCGAGAGCACCTCGCCGTCCTGCTCGGGCTCGACGGTCCTGCCGACGATCCTGACGATCAGCGGGGTGCCGCCCACGGTGAGCCGCACCCGGTCACCGATCTTGACCCCGAGCAGGTCCAGCAGACCCTGCCCGGCGACCGCCTCGCCCTGGCGCCCGTATTCGCGGCCTTCGACCACGGGGAACGGGTACGGCTGCGTCGAGCTGCCGATCGCCCGCACCCTGACCGACCGGGCCTCGCCGGGGGCCAGCGCGTTCACGTCGGTGCCCGGATAGACGGCGGCCACGTCCTTGTCGGCCCTGACGAGCCGCTCGGCCTCGGCCGGCTCGATCTTGCCGGGCCTGGCGTAGAGGCCGGCGTGCTGGCCCACCTGTTCGGGGTGGGCGAGGAAGTTGTCGAGCGTGGCCCACACGCCGAGCCCGATGGTGATCATCATCATCGGCACGGCCAGGCCGAACGCCGTCAGGAAGGCCGGCACCCGCCGGGTGAAGGCGTCTCTGGTGCCGAGGACGAGGGCGGGCGGCAGGCGTACGAGCAGGGCCAGCCGGGCCAGCCTGGACAGGCGGCCCCTGGGCGGCGCGGCGGGCACGTCGGGGATGGGCGGCGTGCGCCCGCCCCGCCAGGCCGGCACGCCGACGGCGGCCAGCACCGTCAAAGCCGTGCCCGCGACGATGGCCAGCACGGGGATGGGCGCCACGGAGGTCGCGCCGAGCATCGCCGCCATCACGCCCCAGCCGGAAAGCGCGCCGATCACCACCCCCAGCAGGCCCAGGGCACCGTGCTCGACCAGGAGCAGCAGCGCGATCTGGCCCCGGGTGAAGCCCAGCGACTTGAGCGTGGCCAGGTCACGAAGCTGGCCGAGCACCCGGCCACCGGCCGCGTTGGCCAGCGCGAGCGCGGCGGCCACCAGCCCGACCACGCCGAACAGCGCCAGCAGCGTGCCCAGCAGCCGGTTGTCCAGCTCCATGGCCGCTCTGACCTCGCGCCAGGTGTAGACGCGCTGCAGGCGGTCCTCCAGCATGACGACCACGCGCTGCGAGACCACCTGGGACGCCTCGGGGTCGGCCAGGCGTAACCCGGTCACCCACTCGCTGCGGCCGAGCATGGGCTCGATGCGGTCGAGCATGATGGGCAGCACGTAGGCCAGGCCGGGTGTCCACTCGGGATAGAAGCCCTGGTCGGCGGAGTCGGCGATGCCGCGTACATAGAGGGTGTGGCGCTCGCCGCTGATCGCGATGATGGTGAACGCGGCGCCGATGCGCAGCCCCAGCGAGGCGGCGAAGGAGCGTTCGACCACGGCCCCGTCGGGCTGGGAGGGGTCCAGCCACCTGCCCTCGGCCACCACGGGATGGGCCACCAGCGGCGGGGTGGCCGGCATCGCGCGCAGCGAGGCCGGCTCCTTCTTGCCGTCTTGCGCCACGGTGACGGGCGCCGACCGGTAGGGGCCCGCGGTCTGGGTGACGCCGTCGATGCCGCCCAGGGCCACCTGGGGGCTGTCCTTGGTGTGCAGCCAGACGTGGGCCCCGTCGGTCTGGGCGAACAGGCTGCGCCACGGGTTGGTGCCGTCTTCGAGCAGGGTCGCCGCGGTGATCAGCGCGGCCACGATCCCGGCCACGGTCAGCACGGTCAGCACCGCCTGGCCCTTCCTGGCCCGCAGGTCGGCCCTGATCCACCGGTTTCCCGCCAGAGACGCGCTCACCGGAGGTCGATCACTTCACCGGCCGTGCGCGTACGCCTGCGCGCGATGCGCCCGTCGTCCACGATCTCCCCGTCGAACAGCGACACCAGCCGGTCGGCCAGGCTCGCCACGCGGGCGTCGTGGGTGACCATGACGATGGTCTGCCCCTCCTTGTGCACCTCGCCGAGCAGGCGGAGCACGTCGCGGGTGTTGCGGCTGTCGAGGTTGCCCGTGGGCTCGTCGGCCAGCAGCAGGCTGGGCTCGTTGGCCAGCGCCCTGGCCAGCGCCACCCGCTGCTGCTCACCGCCGGAGAGCTGGGCGGGCGCGGCCTCGGCCCTGTCGGTCAGGTTGAGCGCGGCCAGCAGGCTCTCCCGGCGCTCGCGGGCCACCTTGGGCGAGGCGCCGGACAGCAGCGCGGGCAGCTCGACGTTGTCGCCGACGGTCATGTTGGCGACCAGGTTGAAGAACTGGAAGACGAAGCCGATGCGCTTGCGCCGCAGCAGCGCCCAGGCGCTCTCCGAGAGGGTGTCCACCCGCTTGCCGTCGAGCCAGATCTCGCCGCTGGTCCTGGTGTCGAGCCCGCCCAGCATGTGGACGAGCGTGGACTTCCCCGAGCCGGACGGCCCCATGATCGCGACGAACTCTCCCGGCTCGACCTGGAGGTCCACCCCGCGCACGGCAGGCACGGGCACCGCGCCATCCTGGTAGATTTTGACCAGATTGACCGTTTTCACAACCGTGCTCATGCCAGATCCTCCTGGCATCGCTCCAACCAGTCAAGGTCGGCTTGAAGGTGCAACATCGCTCCCTCGATGAGCAGCATCGCCACCCGATCCGTGTCGGGCGTACGGGAGAGGATGTCGTTGAGGTCGCTCATGAGCGACAGATAGTGGCGGCGCTGCCGGCTGATCAGCGCCATCCGGTCGGCGATGCCGGTGAGCGGGGCGAGCACGAGCTTCATGAAGAACTCGTCGCGCACCCTGGGGCCCTCGGTAGGCTCGTCGACCCAGGCCTCCAGCACCTCCCGGCCCTTGGCGGTCAGATAGTAGACCTTCTTGTTGGGCCGGTTGGACTGCTCGACGTCGACCGCCCTGATCAGGCCGTCCTTCTCCAGCCGGCCGAGGGTCACGTATATCTGGCCGATGTTGGGGGAGGGATAGGCGCTGCCGAAGGTCTGCTCAAGCGCCTGTTTCAGCTCGTAGCCATGAGCCGGCTCCTTGGCCAGAAGCGCCAGCAGGTGCGGCCGCACCGCCCACCCCCTCACTCATGTTACGTACGCGTTACAGAGATATCCGTTGACCTACAGATTACAGGTGTGCATAACATGAATGCATCTACCTAACACGTATGTAAACCGATCCGAACGCGGAGGTAACAGTGCTTCGCTCGCTGCCGGTGCTGCTGGCCGTCGCCCTGGCGGCTGGATGCGCGGCGACGGGCGACGAGGGCGGCGGCGAGACCGGGACGGGCGGCACAGGCCCGATCACGTTCGCCACCGGACGCGACACCACGGCGTACCTGCAACCCCTGCTGGACCGCTGGAACCAGGCCCACCCGGCCGAGAAGGTGACGCTGCTGGAGCTGCCCGAGGCCGCCGACGAGCAGCGTGCCCAGATCGGGGCCAACCTCCAGGCCCGCAGCAGCCGCTACGACGTGCTGGGGCTGGACGTCGTGTGGACCGCCGAATTCGCGGAGAACGGCTGGATCATCCCCCTGGAGCGCGGGTTGTTCCCGCTCGACAGGTTCCTGCCGCCCGTCGTGGAGACGGCGATCTACAAGGACAAGCTCTGGGCCGTCCCGTACACGAGCAACGCCGGGTTGCTCTACTACCGGACGGACCTGGTGAAGAAGCCGCCCAGGACATGGGCCGAGCTTCGCCAGCAATCACGACAGATTACGAAAAAGCACAACATAGGGGGCTATGCGGGGCAGTTTCTTGCCTACGAGGGGCTCACGGTCAACTTCTCCGAGGCCGTGCAGTCGGCCGGCGGGCAGATCGTCAGCCAGGACGGCACCGAGGTCACCCTCGACCCCGTCACGGGCGGGACCGCGCTCGGCTTCCTGCTCCAGGGGCTGCGCGAGGGCTGGATCCCCAAGGAGTCGCTGAGCTACAAGGAGGAGGAGTCGCGCCTGGCCTTCCAGGAGGGCCGCCTGGCCTTCGCCAGGAACTGGCCGCACGCGTACGGACCGGCCAAGGCCGAGCTGGGCCGCAAGCTGGGCGTGACCCGGCTGCCCGGCCGGAGCGGCCCCGGCTCCAGCACGCTGGGCGGCGCGAACCTCGCCATCAGCGCCTACTCCAAGCACCAGCACACCGCACAGGAGTTCATCCGCTACTTCACGAGCCTGGAGAACGAGCGCCGGGTCCTCACCGAAGGCTCGTTCCCGCCCGTGTGGACCGAGCTCTACGACGACCCCGACCTCATCAAGCGTTTCCCTTACCTGCCGGTGCTCAAGGAGAGCATCCTCGCCGCCAGGGCACGGCCGGTGAGCGCCAACTACAACCAGCTCAGCCTGGTGATCGCCAGTTCGGTCGCCAAGGCGCTGGGCGACCCCTCCCCGGAGTCCGCCGACGACGTCGCGGCCTCCATGAAGTCAGAACTCGAAGAAATCATCAGAACCCAGTGAGGCAGCCATGCGAAAAGGCAGAGCAGCAGCGATCCTGGCCGGGCTCGCGGTAGCCGTCGCCGCCTGCGGTAACGCGCCGACGACCACCGCGCCCACCGCGTCGGAGTCGGCGCCCGCCAGCGGCGGAGGCGGCAAGACGCTCCAGGGCGTGAAGCTCGAAGTCGCCGCCAAGTGGACCGGGGCGGAGCAGAAGAACTTCGAGCAGGTGCTCAAGGCTTTCTCCGACAAGACCGGCGCGGAGGTCACCTACGCCTCCACCGGCGAGGACACGGGCGCCTACCTGGGCCCGCGCATCCAGGGCAACAACCCGCCGGACGTGGCGATCCTGCCGCAGCCCGGCCTGGTGCAGCAGTACGCGGAGCAGAAGGCGCTCAAGCCGCTGTCCGCCGACGTCACCAAGGAGATCGACGCCAACTACACCCCGTACTGGAAGGAGCTCGGCTCCGTCGACGGGCAGGTCTACGGCGTGCTGATCAAGGCGGCGCACAAGTCGCTGGTCTGGTACCGCTCGTCGGCCTTCGACGAGGCGGGCGTGCAGCCGGCCACCACCTGGGACGAGCTGGTGAAGTCGGCGCAGACCCTGGCCGACTCCGGCACCGCGCCGTTCTCGCTCTGCGGCGCCTCCGGCTGGACGCTGACCGACCTCTTCGAGAACGTCTACCTGTCCACCGCGGGCCCGGAGAACTACGACAAGCTCTCCAAGCACGAGATCCCGTGGACCGACCCGAGTGTGAAGACCGCGCTGGAGAAGATCGCGCAGATCGCCGGCAAGAAGGAGTTCGTCGCGGGCGGCTCGTCGGGCGCTCTCCAGACCGACTTCCCCACCTGCGTGAACGACGTCTACAGCACCAAGAAGGCCGCCATGGTGATCGAGGCCGACTTCGTGGCCGTCGAGGCCGTGCAGTCGGGCGCCAAGCTCGGCGAGGAGGCCAAGTACTTCCCGTTCCCCAAGGCCGGTGACACCGCTCCGGTCGTGCTCGGCGGCGACGTCGCGGTGGCCATGAAGGACTCCCCCGGCGCCATGGCGCTGGTGCAGTTCCTGGCCTCCAAGGAGGGCGGCGAGATCTGGGCCAAGCTGCCCGGCTACCTGTCGCCCAACAAGAACGTCTCCCCCGACAACTACCCCGACGAGCTGACCAAGCAGCTCGGCCAGACGATCGTCTCGGCCGGCGACGCCGTCCGCTACGACATGTCGGACCTGGCCCCGAGCGCCTTCGGCGGCACCGACGGCAAGGGCGAGTGGAAGGTGCTGCAGGACTTCCTGCGCAACCCCACCGACGTCAAGGGCACGCAGGACGCGCTCGAAGCCGAGGCCAAGAAGGCCTGGAAGTAAAGAGGTAAGGCCGTGACCGAACGGTTGGACGGCCGGCAGGACTCGCCCGCGGCGGAGGCCGCGGGCGAGCCCCCCACCGGACCGGCTGATACCCCCCGCAAGAGAACACGCCTAGGCCCCTCGCCGACGGTCGCCATCTTCTTCCTCCTGCCCGCGGCGCTGCTGCTGGGCATCTGGGTGATCTATCCGATCGGCTTCTCCATCTTCCGGAGCCTGTTCGACTCGGTGGGCACCGGATTCGTGGGGCTGGGCAACTACGCCACGATCTTCAGCGATCAGGGCATGCTCACCACGATCCGCAACAACCTCATCTGGGTCGTCGTCGCGCCGATCATCGTCACCACGCTGGGCCTGATCTTCGCGGTGCTGACCGAGCGGATCAGGTGGGCGACGGCGTTCAAGCTGATCGTGTTCATGCCGATGGCCGTCTCGCTGATGGCCGCCGGCGTCATCTTCCGCCTCGTCTACGAGGAGAACCCGGACAAGGGCCTGGCCAACGCCATCCTCACCACTGTCCACGACACGTTCTCCTCCTCGCAGGGCTACCCCGAGGCACGCCCGCGTGAGGGTGACCAGTCCCAGGTGGCCGCCCAGGACGGCGGCGTCGTCACCAAGCAGCCCGCCCAGGCGGGCCAGCCGGTGCTGATCCCGATCGTCGGCGTCAAGCCGGACGTCATGCCGTCCAACGCGCAGGCCGCGCAGGCTCCGGCGGGCGACGGGCTGTCAGGCACCGTCTGGTTCGACTTCACGCCGGGAGGCGGCGGCCAGAGCGGCGCGATCGACGGCACCGAGAAGGGCCTGCCCGGCATGACGGTCGAGGCGGTCCAGAACGGCCAGGTCGCGGCGACCGCCACGACCGCGGAGAACGGCTCGTTCCGCTTCGACGGCCTGGCTCCCGGGTCCTACGTCGTACGGCTGCCGCAGTCGAACTTCGAGGCTTCGTACGGCGGCCTGACCTGGCTCGGCCCGGCGCTCATCACCCCCGCCATCATCGGCGCGTTCGTCTGGGTGTGGGCCGGATTCGCCATGGTGCTGATCGCGGCCGGCCTGGCGGCGATCCCGCGTGACGCCCTGGAGGCGGCCCGCATCGACGGCGCCACGGAGTGGCAGGTGTTCCGCAAGATCACCGTGCCGCTGCTGTCGCCGGTCCTGCTCGTCGTCTTCGTGACGATGATCATCAATACCCTGAAGGTGTTCGACCTGGTCTTCATCATCGCCCCGTCCTCGGTGCAGCCGCAGGCGAACGTGGTCGCGCTGGAGATGTGGCGCGTGTCGTTCGGCGGTGGCGGGAACCAGGGACTGGGCAGTGCGCTGGCCATCTTCCTGCTGGTTCTGGTCCTTCCCTTCATGATCATGAACATCCGCAGGTTCAGGAGGGAGAACGCGTGACCACGGCAACCGCAACGGCTCCGAAGGGGCTGGAGGCCGGGACGCCGCGCAGGGGCCTGGCCAGCAAGATCGTCGATCGCATCGGCAGCGGCGCGGTCCAGGTGATCATGGTGCTGCTCGGCCTGTTCTGGCTGGTGCCCACGCTCGGCCTGCTGGTCGTCTCGATGCGGACCAACCAGGTCAACAGCGCCGAGGGCTGGTGGACGATCTTCACCAAGCCGGCCGAGCTGACCATCCAGAACTACGCCAACCTGCTCGGCAGCGGCTTCACCGCCTCCTTCTGGAACACGGTGCTGATCACCGTGCCGACCACGGTCCTGGTGATCGGCATCGCGGCCATGGCGGCGTACGCGTTCGCCTGGATGGACTTCCCCGGCCGCGACACCTCGTTCCTCATCGTCGTCGGCCTGCTGATCGTGCCGATCCAGATCGCGCTGATCCCCGTCGCCTCCCTCTACGGCGGCGCCGGCATCTTCGGCTCGATCCCCGGCGTGGTGCTGTTCCACGTGGCGTTCGGGCTGCCGTTCGCGATCTTCCTGCTGCGTAACTTCTTCGTCGGCATCCCCTCCTCCCTGCTGGAGGCGGCGCGCATGGACGGCGCCTCGGAGTGGAAGATCTTCGCCTCGGTGGTCTTCCCGCTGGGCAAGCCGGCCATCGCCTCGCTGGGCATCTTCCAGTTCCTCTGGGTGTGGAACGACATGCTCATCGCGCTGGTCTTCGCCGACACCGGCAACCAGCCGATGACCAAGTATCTGCAGTCTCAGATGCGGCAGTTCGGGTCGAACGTCGACATTCTCTCGTCCGGTGCGTTCATGTCGCTGATCATCCCGCTGGTCCTGTTCTTCGCGTTCCAGCGGTACTTCGTCCAGGGCATGATGTCCGGCTCCGTGAAGTAGCGGCCGCCTCGTGATCATTCTGGTACGGCTCGCCCCGACGTTTCGGGGACGAGCCGTACCAGACCTGACTAAGCTCAACGGGCATGGCCGGTCGTCCACTGAACGAAGTCGTCGAAGCCGGATGGGCACGTGCACTCGAGCCCGTATCCGAGCAGATCTCCCTGATGGGCGAGTTCCTGCGTAAGGAAATCGCCGAAGGCAGACAGTACCTTCCCGCGGGCTCGAACGTGCTGCGCGCGTTCAACCAGCCCTTCGACGAGGTCAAGGTGCTGATCGTGGGCCAGGACCCCTATCCCACGCCGGGCCACCCCGTCGGGCTGTCGTTCTCGGTGGCCCCCGACGTGCGTCCGCTGCCGGGCAGCCTGGTCAACATCTACAAGGAGATGGAGACCGACCTCGGCCTGCCCAGGCCCGCCAACGGCGACCTGACGCCGTGGGCCGACCAGGGCGTGCTGCTGCTCAACAGAGTGCTCACCGTCATGCCGGGCAAGCCCGCCTCCCACCGCGGCAAGGGCTGGGAGCAGGTCACCGAGCAGGCCATCCACGCCCTCGTGGCGCGTGGCAAGCCGATGGTGGCGATCCTGTGGGGCCGCGACGCGCGCAACCTCGCGCCCATGCTCGGCAGCGTGCCGCGCGTCGAGTCCGCCCACCCCTCCCCCCTGTCGGCGCGCAGCGGTTTCTTCGGCTCGCGGCCGTTCAGCCGGGCCAATGAGCTGCTGATCCAGCAAGGCGCGACGCCTGTCGAGTGGAAGCTGCCCTAGCATCGTCGCCATGAGTGATGAATCGAAGTTCCTACGCCTGACGGTCGAACTGACCGTCGAGGTGCTCGACATGGACGCGCTGCAGGCCGCGGCGCTGGCCGAGATCCGGCACCCCGACTCCGACCTCACCGACGAGGAGCGGACCGAGCAGGCCGAGCTGGTCTCTTCCGACGACTCCGGGGCCTCCGCGCTGCAGTGGCTGATCGAGCCCGACCACGTGCTCGCTCTCGTCGACCACATCAGCGAGATCGAGCCGCGCGAGGCCGTTCTCGGCGTCGAGCCGGCCGAGGAGCCGAGCGAGGAAGAGGAAGACGAGCACGAGCACGCGTGAGGTTGAGCGGTGGCCACGACGTTGTCAGGCGTCGTGGCTTTTCGCTTCCCGGGGTCGTGTTTCGCCGTTGTCTAGGATCGGAACCCTTCTTCGACTGAGAGGGTTTCCGATGATCGTCGCTTTTTCCATCACCCCGCTGGGCGTCGGCGAAGGGGTCGCCGAGCCGGTCGCCCGCGCGGTCAAGGTCGTCCGTGACAGCGGGCTGCCGAACCGCACCGACGCCATGTTCACCACCGTCGAGGGCGAGTGGGACGAGGTCATGGACGTGATCAAGCGCGCCGTCGACGCCGTGGGCGAGGTCGCGCCCCGGGTGAGCCTCGTACTGAAGGCCGATCTGCGCCAGGGCGTCACGGACGGGATGACCTCCAAGCTGGAGTCCCTGGAACGCCACCTTTCCTAGCTTTTCGCGATATATCTTGACCGTCTCCGCGAACGCGACATATCGTGTTGCCTGTTTCGCTGACGCGATAGTACGCGTTCCCGGAGGTGGTCTCAATGGAGCAAGAGCGAGTGCCGGTCCTGGTGGTCGGCGCCGGATACGCCGGCCTGAGCGCCGCGACCCTGCTGGCCTGGCGCGACGTGCCCGTCATGCTGGTCGAACGGCATCCGGGCACGTCCGTCCAGCCCAAGGCGTTCGGCGTGGGGCCGCGCGCGCTTGAGCTGCTGCGTCCCGTACCGGGGATCGAGGAGGAGCTGGCCCGCGTCTGGGCCGGGATCGGCGAGAACATGCGGATCGCGATCGCCCGCGACCTGGCCGACCCGGAACCGCATATGATCATGAGCAGCGAGAAGGACGAGATGGCCTTCATGCGCGAGCTCACCCCCGTCGCCATGGTGGGCGCGCCCCAGTCCGAGATCGAGCGCCTGCTCCGCGTCAAGGCCGAAGAACTGGGTGCCGACCTGCGCTTCTCCACCGAGCTCATCTCTCTGGAGCAGGACGACGACGGGGTGACGGCGCTCATCCGCTCGCGCGACGGCGACCGGCTGGTCCGGGCCGACTACGTGATCGCCGCCGACGGCTGGCGCAGCCCGCTGCGCGAGTCCCTGGGCGTGCCCACCACCGGCAAGGGCACGCTGGGGCAGATGTGCTCGATCATGTTCGACGCCGACCTGTCCGGGCTGGTCAACGAGCGCGAGGTGACGCTCTGGTACCTGCAGAACGACGTCTTCACCGGCGTGATCGTGACCGGCACCGGGGTGGGAGCCCACGTGCTCGGCGTCAACCTCGCCGAGGGCGAGAGCTCGGCCGACTTCACCACGGAACGCTGCGTCGAACTCGTCCGCCTGGCCGTCGCCCGGCCGGAGCTGGGCGTACGGGTGCTGGACAAGTCCACGTTCGGGATCGCACATGTGCTCGCGGAGACGTACCGGGCGGGGCGGGTGTTCCTCGCCGGCGACGCCGCCCACACGATGCCGCCCACCGGCGGCCAGGGCGGCAGCACGGCGCTCCAGGACGGGTGCGACCTGGCCTGGCGGCTGTGGCTGGTGCTGAGCGGGCAGGCCGGGGAGGGGTTCCTGGACACGTACGACGCCGAACGCCGTCCCGCCGGCACGCTGACGGCCGACGCGCAGCTCGCCAACCTCGGCGTACGCATGCCGCCCGCGGCCCGCGTGGGTTACCCGGAGCCGCTGGAGGACCCGGCCGGGCTGCTGCTCGGCCTGCGCTGCCACTCCACGGCGATCCTCGACGAGCCCGGCGACGACGGCTCGATCCTTACGGACCCGCGCGTGCCCGACGGGCGCCCGGGCAGCCGGGCGCCGCACGTGGTGCTCGACTGGGACGGGCAGCGCATCTCCACCGTCGACCTCTTCGGCTCCGGCTTCGTACTCATGGCCGCGACGCCCGCCGGTCAGGGGTGGATGGAGGCGGGGCGGCTGGTCAGGGAGCGGCTCGGGGTGCGGCTGACGCGGCTGCTGGTGGACGACGAGCTGATGGACGTGCACGGGTGCTTCCAGGAGCGGTACGGGGTGGGCGGGGGCGGCGCCGTGCTGGTCAGGCCGGACGGGTATGTGGCGTGGCGGTCCAAGGACGGCGTCGTCGATCCGGTGAGCACGTTGGAGCAGGCGATGCGCCGGATCCTGAGCCGCTGACCGGGTCTTGGCCCGCGTACCGGCCTCGCGCCGCCCGCGTACCGAAGCCTTCAACCTTTTCCGCAGAAGGCCTTGGTGGCGATGCCCATGACCTCCTCGGTGGACGGGTTCCTGGTCGAGGGGTTGATCGACAGGACCATCGACTTGCCGGAGTCGGAGCGGAACGCGAACGTCATGTACCCGATCAGCTCCCCGCTGTGCCCCCACACCGTCCCGCACGGCAGCGGGTACGCCTGCAGCCCCAGCCCGTACGCGAACCCGGCCTTCGTCGGGACGGTCGTCCGCATGGCGCGCAGTGACGCGGCGCTGGTCAGCCTGCCGCTCAGCAGGGCCGACATGAACCGCTCCAGATCCGCCGTCGTCGAGATCATCTCTCCGGCCGCCCAGTCGAGGGAGGGGTTCATCCGGGTCGCGTCCACGAGCTGGGGCATCGGCTCGTACCCCTTGGCGTGCGGCGACGGCACCCCGGCCCGGTCGCCCGGCACCACCGTGTGCCGCAGCTTCAGCGGGCGCAGGATGCGCCGTTCGACCTCTTCGCCGTACGGCCGGCCCGTCAGCTTGCGCACCAGCAGCCCGAGCACCACGTAGTTGGTGTTGGAGTAGTGCCACTCGCCGTCGTCGGGCAGCTTCTTCGCGAAGGCCACCTTGAGGAGTTCGCCCGGCTTGTACGAACGGAACCGCGCGTCGCCGCGCCACCGGTTGGTCGAGTAGCCCGGCTCGCTCATGTAGTCGTACAGGTGGCTGGAATGGTTGAGCAGCGCGCGGACCGTGATGCCGTCGCCGCCCGGCACGAGGCCGGGCAGGTGCTGCTCGATGGGGTCGTCGAGGCGTACCTTGCCTTCGTCCACGAGTTGGAGCACCACGGTCGCGACGAACGTCTTGGTGACGCTACCGATCCTGAAATATCCGGCAGGCGACGGCCGGCCGCCGCGCTTGACGTCGCGCACGCCCACGGCGGCGGACCAGCTCTTCTCGCCATCGGAGATCCGCGCCAGCACGGCCGTCGCGCCTTTCCCCGCCACGATCTTCTCCATCTCGGGCCGCACCCCGGTCACGACCTGGCCAGCTGCGGCCACGGTCACGGCCGTCAGCACGTTCATCATCGTCTGAATCATGAGGCCCAACGCTAGGGAGAACGAGGTGGGCCCCAGAATGAGGCACTCCACCCACTCCACCTGCGGAAAACCACAACACCGGACCGATGCCGCCTTGAGGTAACAGCCGGTCCCGATTCCGTCAATCCATCGAGCAGCCCGATATCGGCGGATACCGGATAGCTACCGATACAGCAGCTCACCAGAATCGGGCGAGAAGGGGTACCAGCACACGCAAGGCAACGTTCTCGATGGGAGAAAAGGATGCGGTTCCGGCGAACTCTCATGATTCTCACCATGGCCCTGGGATTCCTCTTACCGTGGGCCTCGACGGCGTCCGCTGCGCCGGAAACGTCGAACATCTCGGCTGCGGCCGACTGTAACGGGTACCAGCCGTACGCCTATCCTCCGGCCCAGAACGGCGACGTCATCACCGGAATCGGCGGTTGCGGCTCCCAAGCCGTCACGGTGGAGATCTGGATCGACGTGTCCCTGGGGTTCGACATCAGAGCAGGCTGCTGCCCCCGATACACCAGCCCCGTCACCGCATACGCCTACTGCAGCAGGACCGGCGCCGGAAACTACTACACGCTGGTCAGGACCTCGGTCGGCACCTTCGAATCCGAGCGAAGGTGGCTCTGCTAGCTGATACCGCCAATTGAACGGCTGCATTCTGCACTCCATATGCGAGCGCAGAATGCAGCCGTTCTTGTGCGTGCGGCTGAATGCCGGCCGACGCCGAAATACCGCAATGCACGGCTGTCATGAACCACCCTGCGACCTGCCACCAGCCTTACTGGAACCCTCCACCACCGGCCTTGGTTCGCCAGCCAACTCCAGCTCTGCTTTGCCGGCCAATACTGGCGCTATGTTGCAGACCAGCACCAACCCTATTTCACTGGCCAACACCGGCCTATTTTGCAGGCCAACACCTTCCGGGCCAGCACCGGCTTCACGTTGCCGTCCACGAGCGTCCTCCCCCTGATGTCGGCGGGCCTGCACGGAACGACGGCGAACGACACAACACTCGCGGACTCAACCACCGCGACGCCTGTGACCAGGTCAAACTCGTACACCACTTCCGTGAACGCCACCCCCTTCCCGGCCCCGTACCTGGTGGCGTCCTGCGCCTTTCACCTGCCGACCATCCGGCGGCTTCCGGTAGGCGACGTACCCGCGATGCCGCCCTCACTCCCGCCGAGGATCCGGCGCAACCAGGACCAGCAGGAGCCTGACCCGCGTGAACGCCGAGGCCAGGCCGATCAACGGCCGGCAAGTCCCACATGGGGCAGCGCGCTCTTTAAGCCTCAAATCACCTCTCCGCCTGTGGATAACCCAACGCCGTCCACAGAATCCCGTTCGACTCCCCGCTGCCCTGCCCTCGCCCTCGATCCTGGGCTCCTCCCGATGACCCTGACCCGAACTCCCACTCGAACCGCAACGCAGTAATGCGCAAGGCACCAAGCCGCATACCGGAGGCATCACTCGTGAAAATCGCCATCCCTCTCCCCGACTCCATGACCTCCCTCTTCATCGTCGCCATGGAGCACGTCCCCTTCGACGTGAAGTCATTCGTGCCATGGCGCATCGGCAGCACCTTCAGACGGGCCGCGATCACCTCAACGGCCAACGGCACACTGACGGTGACCCACCACCCGACCCCGTGGAGACCGATCGGCACCGCCCTCACCAACGACGAGAGACACAGGCTGCGCCGCACCCGACATCACGTCGTGATCTCCTCCACCGCACCGCCGCACAAGCTTCCCACCACCGTCCAGGTGGCCCGCGCTGCGGCGAGGGCGCTGGCCCGCGAGTGCGACGGCCTGCTGATCGACCCGCTGACCAGCTCCACGATTCTCACGTGCGGCAGATGCCCGGGCGAGCCGGCCGGGTTCAGTCTCGACGACGACTGGCTGTCCTGGGACGCCCAGGTCCACGATGCCGCGACGTGCCCGCCGTGCGGCCCCGCCGATCTGGGGGCGTGCGACTGCCTCCGCGTCATCTCCCAGGGCCTGCGCCGTTTCGCCCTCCCGGAGATCACCATCGACGGCGCCGCCTGCGCCCACAGCCTGTGCGCGACCAATCTCCTGCGTACGGTGGCCGGTCGCCTGCTGGCCGACCACCTGTCCTACCTCGCCGCCCACCCTGAGGCTGGAGACCGCGAGATCGACGACTTCCTCCGCATCCAGCCCTCCGACCAGCCGGACGGCGGCCTCCCGTTCGGGGTGCGGCTGACACCGTACGACGCGGACGTGGGCGGACTCGGCCGCACCGGCACCATCCGCCGCCTCAAGATCGGCCCCGCCCCGGGCTCGGGCCGGATCAGCTGCCTCAAGGTCGGCCCACCCTCAGGCTTCACCGGCTCACTGAACGACTGGCTCTGCGCCAGGCAAACCACCCACCACGCAACGCTGACCTCCATCGACTGCCACCCACCCGAGCCCTCCAGAGCTCTGGCCGCATGACAGCCACCTCCCCGCCCCGAACCCGCGACCACCCGTACCGAGGGCGGCCCCAAACATGCCGAGCACAGGCCCCACGCATGCCCACGCCGGACCACCCGCGCCCAACGCCCGACCACCCGCGCCGAGCGCCCTTGCCGAGCACACGACCCGGCATACCGAACGCCGGACCACCCGCACCCCACGCATTCCGGACACGACACCGCCCCGGCGGCCCCGCACGAAACCCGAATGGATCAGGAGGGACCGGGCCGGCTGATCACCAAGGACTGGGCGGGGAGCCGCAGCCTTTCCCCATCCACCGACACCGGCTCGTCCGAAGTCAGGAGGACCGTCCCCGGCACCAGCGGCAACGTCGCCGACTCCTGGGAGAAGTTGACCGCGACCGCCAACTCCCCCCTCCACATCAGCAACCACCGACCCTCCGGATCGACCTCGACCCGGACCCGGTCCAGACGGGGGTCCGACAGTTCGGGCAGGGCCTTGCGCAGCGCGATCAGGTCGCGATACCAGCACAGCAGCGACCAGTGCTCTTCCTCCTTCACCTCGGTCCAGTCCAGCTTGGAGCGCAGGAAGCTCTCCTCATCCGAGGGGTTCGGCGCCTCCCACACGTACCCGAACCCGTCGAATTCGCGCTCCCTCCGTGTCCCCTCGCTCTCCCGAAGCTCCGGCTCGACGTGGTCGGAGAAGAACAGGAACGGCGTGCGCGCCCCCCACTCCTCCCCCATGAACAACATCGGCGTGAAGGGCGAGGTCAGCAACAACCCGGCGCCGATCTTGAGCGCGGGGATGGGCAGCCGGTCCCCGACGGGCCGGTTACCGATCTGGTCGTGATTCTGCAGGCAGGCCACCAGCCGGTGACCGGCCACACCGTCGAAGGAGCCACCGTGCGCGCGAGCCCGGAAGCTGGAGTACGTCCCGTCGTGCAGCACCCCCTGCGTGAGCACCTTGGCCAGCGCCGAGAGCTGGGCGAAGTCCTGGTAGTAGCCGTGGCTCTCGCCGCTGACCGCGCAGTGCAGGGCGTGGTGCACGTCGTCGTTCCACTGCGCCGTCATGCCCAGCCCGCCGGCGTCGAGCGAACGCACCATGCGCGGGTCGTTGAGATCGGACTCGGCGATCAGCGACAGCGGCCGGCCCACCGAGCAGGCCAGCGCGTCCACCTCCTGCGCCAGCTCGGCCAGCAGGTGCGTGGCGCGTCTGTCGTGCAGCGCGTGGACGGCGTCGAGCCGCAGCCCGTCGACGTGGAAGTCGCGCAACCACTGCTGCGCGTTGCCGATGAAGTAGCGCCGCACCTCGTCGGAGTCCGGCCCATCCAGATTGACCGCTTCACCCCAGTAGCTGCCGTCATATCCGGCGAAGTACGGGCCGAAAGGCCGGAGGAAGTTCCCCGACGGCCCCAGGTGGTTGTAGACGACGTCCAGGATGACCCCGATCCCGGCCCGGTGGCAGGCGTCCACGAACGACTTGAGCCCGTCGGGGCCGCCGTACGTCTCGTTCACGGCGTACAGGTCCACGCCGTCGTAGCCCCAGTTACGCTCGCCCGGCACCGGCGCGACCGGCATGACCTCCACGAAGTCCACGCAGAGCTCCACCAGATGCGGCAGCTTCTCGATGGCCGCGACGAACGTCCCTTCAGAGGTGAAGGTGCCCACATGCAGCTCGTAGATCACCGCCCCGCGCAGGTCGCGGCCCTTCCAGTCGTGGTCGGACCAGGTGAAGCGGGCGTGGTCGTACACCGCGCTCGACGCGAAGATGCCGTCCGGCTGGCGCCGCGACCGCGGATCCGGGTACGGCCCGTCGCCGTCCACCACGAACGCGTACCGAGTGCCGTGCCCCGCGCCCTCCACCTCCGCCCTCCACCAACCACCTTCCCCGGGGGACATCGCCCTTCGCCCGCCCAGGACGTCCACTTCGACCACTGTCGCCTTCGGTGCCCAGACCTCAAAGATCATGTCGCTCCAGCAGTGAGACCGGATACTGACCGAGCAGGTGCCCGAGCGGAATCCGCCCGGTGTAGAGGCCGCCGGTGAGCAGATCCCGCCACGTGCCCGGCGGCAGCGTCAACGTCGTGGCTCCCCATCCCGTCGCGGCCAGCCGTACGGGCAGCCGAGTAGCCACAACGACCGCCCGCGCCCGCACCCCAGCCCCGACGTCCGCCCCACCCCCAACCTCCACATCCACATCCACATCCACCGAACCCTCCGCCCCCGGGCTGGTCGGCACCTCCACACCCGAACCGGGCGACGCCCCCGCACCCGAACCGACCGACAACCCCGCACCCGAGCTGGTCAGCGTCCCCGCACCTGACCCAGCCGACATCCCCTCACTCGATCTGGCCGGATCTTCCCCACCCCAGCCCGCCGGAGCCCCCATGCCTGCACCGGTCGGAGGTCTCGCGCCCCAACCGGCCACGGTTCCCACCACGGCGTCGGCGCGGATGGCGGTGCCGGAGCTGGTTTCCGGCCATGTGGCGGCCCCGGCACCCCGATCATCTCCACGCCCCGAGGTTCCGAGACCAGAGTCAGCAGCATGCCCGGTCCCGAGACCCGAGTCCGCATCACGCGCGGGCCCAAGACCAGAGCCCTCGCCACGCACGGACCCGAGACCCGAGCCCTCGCCACGCCCACCTTCGGCACCCTCCTCGGCACCAGCGTCGGCGGAGGTGGCTGTGCGGACGTCTGAGGGAGCAACGGGGTCGGTGCGGGCGAAGGCGATCACGTGGTCGGCGCGTTCGCCCTCCGCCTGCAGCGGCAGGTACGGCGCCGCGCCCCCGAGTCTGCGTCGCAGCCGCAGGGCCTGGGTGGTGACCAGCAGTTTGGCCGAGTCCCACGATGTCTCCGGTTTACGGGGATACGTCACCGGCCGGCGGTTGTCCGGGTCGACCAGGGAGAAGTCCGTCGTCTCGTTGCCCTGGTACACGTCGGGCACCCCCGGCATCATCAGCTGCACCAGCTTGGCCCCGAGGGAGTTGGACATCGCGTACGGGTCGATGCGTTCGGTGAAACCGCCGATCGGCAGGCGTACGGCGGCCTCGGCGAAGGATCTCAGGCGGCGTTCGTAGGAAGGATCAGGATGCACCCAGGAAATGGCGGTCTTGGCCTCGCGGGCCGCTTTGAGCAGATAGTCGGTGAAGCGTTCGGCGGAGATCGGCCAGGCGGCCATGAGGTTCTGCCAGGCCAGGTAGTCGAGGTGCGGGTCGAAACTGACCTGCGCCGACCACTCCTCCACCTGTGCCGCCCACTCGCCGGGGATCTCCGACAGCACCGACAGCCGGGCCCGTACGTCCTCCGACCGCTTGGTGTCGTGGGTGGACAGGGCGGTCATCGAGTACGGGGGCATCTCCTGGCAGAAGGCGTGGAAGTCGGCCACGCTGGCGCCGAAGGCGTCGGGCTCGCCGCCGACCTCGTTCAGGCAGGCCAGCGGGAACCACCGGTAGAGCGCCGTGTCCTCCACACCCTTGGCCATGACGGGACCGCACGACTGCTGGAAGCGGACGACGGCCTCCGGCGAGCCGTGCAGCACCTCGCGGACCAGCGGGCGGACGGCGGGCGAGCAGGACTCGGCGGCCAGTTCGACGATCTCGGCCGACTCGGGGGGAGGCGGCTCGCCGGGCACCACGTACGCTCGGTAGACCGGCATGGCGGCGAGCAACTCACGGACGGCGGCGGGGTCGCAGGAGGTCGCCCGGGCCAGGCGGTCGATCTCGGCGCCGAAGAACAGATCGAGCACGTCCGCCTTCGACTGCTCCATCACCGGCCGGTATTCGGCTGGTTGTCCTGTCATGTCGGCGAAAAGGCGGATCAGCGGTTCTTTGCCGGCCGGGTCCACGAAGAGGCCGTTGACGCGGTTGAGCACCTCGTAGCCGGAGGTGCCGTCGCAGGCCCAGTCGCGGGGCAGCCGTTCGGAGCCGATGAGGATCTTCTCGACGACCGTCCAGGCGCCGCCCGTGCGCTCGCGCAGCCGCTGGAGGTAGCCGCGCGGATCGGCCAGGCCGTCGGGGTGATCGATGCGCAGGCCGTCCACCAGCCCCTCGTCGAGCAGCCAGAAGATGACCTCGTGAGTGGCGAAGAACACCGACGGGTCCTCGACCCGCAGCCCGATCAGCGACGACACGTCGAAGAAGCGCCGGTAGCCGGGCCCCTCGCGCCAGTCGACCAGGCGATAGTGGCCGGGGTGCGGGTAGGCGTGCTCGTGGTAGCGCAGCACGTCGCCGTCGACGACCGGCTCGGTGTCGTCGCCGAGCACGGGCAGCGCGACCTTCCCGTCGCGCCAGTCGATGTCGAACCACTTGACGTACGGCGAGGCGGGGCCGTCCTTGAGCACCGACCAGAACTGGGCGTTCACCGTGTTCATGTGGTTGGGCACGATGTCCACCACGATGCCCAGATCGTGCGCGGCGAGTTGCTGGGCCATCTCCCTGAACCCGGTGGCCCCGCCGAACTCCTCCCTGATCCGGGAGTGGTCGGTGACGTCGTAGCCGTGCCGCGACTCGGGCGTGGCCTGGAGGATCGGAGACAGGTAGACGTGGCTCACGCCCAGGTCGCGCAGGTAACCGGCGATCTCGGCCACCTGGGCGAAACCGAAGTCGGGGGTGAGCTGCAGCCGGTAGGTCGAGATGGGTCTAGACACGGCGCAGCACCCGTACGCTGCGGCCGGGCACCGCGATGCCCTCGCCCGCCTTGATCATCCGCACGTCGAGCTTGATCGGCATGGCCGTGTCGATCTCGGTGTGCCACATCTCGCCGTAGTCCTTGGGGATCGTGAACTTGATGGTGTCGTAGTGGGCGTTGAACAGCAGCAGGAAGGAGTCGTCCCGGATCGGCCGGCCGCGCCGGTCGGGTTCGGTGATGGCGTCGCCGTTGAGGAAGACGGCCAGCGACTTGGCGTAACCCACGTTCCAGTCGCTGTCGGTCATCTCTTCGCCCGACGGGGTGAGCCACGCGATGTCGTTCAGCCCGCGCACCGGTTTGCCATAGAAAAACCTCCTACGCCGGAAGACGGGATGTTTCTTTCTCAGCTCGGCCAGGCTCTGGGTGAACTCCAGCAGCAGCCAGTTCTCCCTGACGTCCGACCAGTCCACCCAGGTCAGGTCGTTGTCCTGGCAGTAGCCATTGTTGTTGCCGCGCTGCGTGCGCCCGAGCTCGTCGCCGTGCGAGAGCATCGGCACGCCCTGCGACAGGAACAGCGTGGTGAGGAAGTTGCGTTTCTGCTGCTCGCGCAGCGACTCGATGGCGATGCCCGCGGGGCCCTCCTCGCCGCAGTTCCAGGACCTGTTGTCGTCGGTGCCGTCGCGGTTGCTCTCCTTGTTGGCCTCGTTGTGCTTGTTGTTGTACGAGACCAGATCTTGCAGGGTGAAGCCGTCGTGGCAGGTCACGAAGTTGATCGAGGCGGCGGGGCGGCGGCTGTCGTCCTTGTAGAGGTCGCTCGATCCGGTGAACCGCGAGCCGAACTCGGGCAGCGTGGCCGCCTGCCCCCGCCACAGGTCGCGGATGGTGTCGCGGTAACGGCCGTTCCACTCCGTCCACCGCGAGGGGAAGTTGCCGACCTGATAGCCGCCAGGACCGACGTCCCACGGCTCGGCGATCAGCTTGACCTGCGACAGCACGGGGTCCTGCTGCACCAGGTCGAAGAACGCGCTCAGCCGGTCGACCTCGTGCAGCTCCCTGGCCAGCGTCGAGGCCAGGTCGAACCGGAACCCGTCCACGTGCATCTCGATGACCCAGTAACGCAGCGAGTCCATGATCATCTGCAGGACGTGCGGAGAGCGCATGAGCAGACTGTTGCCGGTGCCCGTGGTGTCCACGTAATACCGCTTGTCGTTCTCGACCAGCCGGTAGTAGTTGAGGTTGTCGATGCCCCTGAACCCCAGCGTCGGCCCGAGGTGGTTGCCCTCGGCGGTGTGGTTGTAGACGACGTCGAGAATGACCTCGATGCCCGCTTCGTGCAGCGAGCGCACCATCGCCTTGAACTCCAGCACCTGACCGCCCCGCTGCCCCTGGCTGGAATAGCGGTTGTGCGGGGCGAAGAAGCCGATCGAGTTGTAGCCCCAGTAGTTGGACAGCCCGCGCTGCTCAAGGATGTGGTCGGTGACGAACTGGTGCACCGGCATCAGTTCCAGCGCCGTCACGCCCAGCTTGGTCAGATGGTCGAGGATCTCCGGGTGGCCGAGCGCCGCGTACGTGCCGCGCAGGTGCCGCGGGATCTTCGGGTGACTGATCGTCAGCCCGCGCACGTGCGCCTCGTAGATCACGGTGTCGTGATACGGCGTCGCGGGCGGGCGGTCGTGGCCCCAGCCGAAGAACGGGTTGATCACGATCGAGCGCGGCACGTAGGGGGCGGAGTCGAGGTCGTTCCTGGTGTCGGGCTGGCCGAAGCGGTAGCCGTACACCGCCTCGTTCCAGTCGACGCCGCCCTCGATCGCCATGGCGTACGGGTCGAGCAGCACCTTCGACGGATTGCAGCGCAGGCCGCGCGCCGGCTCGTAGGGACCGTGGATGCGATAGCCGTAGCGCTGCCCCGGCCCGATCCCCGGCAGGTAGCCGTGCCAGATGAACCCGTCCACCTCGGCCAGCGGCACCCTCGACTCGACATTGGCCTCGTCGAACAGGCACAGCTCCACCTTGTCCGCGACCTCGGTGTAGAGCGAGAAGTTCGTGCCCGCGCCGTCATAGGTGGCCCCGAGCGGATAGGGGTCACCCGGCCAGATCTCGATCATCGAGGCTCCCTTGCGGTCTTTCCCCATGGTCTGTTCCCCCGCTCAACCCGACAACCCCGGGCCCGACTGATCACCCTGTTCCTTCCCACGCTTGCGTCGTCCTTACTCCGCCCGAGGTCAACGGGGGGCCGCCCCCGGCGGCGCGGTGTCGAAGACGGCTCACCCACACAGCATGCGCCTGCTTCCGTTTGCCGTCGCCGTAACGGGCAACATGCGGTTTCATGGGCGGATTCAAACAGTTCTTACTCCGAGGCAACATCGTCGAACTCGCGGTCGCCGTGATCATCGGCGCCACGTTCAGCGGTTTGGTGCAGGCGCTGGTCACCGATCTGGTCACCCCACTGATCGGGGCGATCACCGGCGGCCGGCAGCCCGACTTCGCCGACTACTCGTTCACCGTCAACGGCAGCCGTTTCCTCTACGGCGACTTCCTCAACCACCTGCTCAGCTTCCTGATCATCGCGGCCGTCGTGTACTGGTTGATCGTGGCGCCGATGACCCGGCTGATCTCGCTGTTCGACCGGAACAAGGCGGCCACCACCAAGCAGTGCCCCGAATGCCTGTCCGACATTCCCGCCGAGGCCCGCCGTTGCGCGAACTGCACGGTCGTGCTGGTGCCGGATTCGGAAAAGCCCAGGCAGTGACGCGCGACCCGGGTGCGGGCGTCGGCCAAGATGGACCCGGTCGCCGCGCCCGGGTCCATCTCCCGGCCGGGATCCGGCTACCCTCCCCGCTATGAGGCACGGGGATTCCAGCCTCCTCAAGGAGAGTCGATGAGCGTTGAGTTGATGGTCTGGGACGAGCCCGTACCGATCAGCAGGGACCAGGCACGGGCGACGTACCTGGCGGTCAAGCGGACGGAACCCGCCACCGGTGCCGCGCCCGGCGTCGCGAAGGAGCTGCCGGGGCAGGTCACGACTTATCCGGACGGGCACGTCCTGGTGACGATGGATCTGGACACGATGGACGAGATGTCCGCGCAGGTGTTCACGGCCGCGCGGGCGCACGGCCTGGTCTGCTACGACCCGCAGCGCGACCTCGTGCACAACGTGGCGCCGCTGGGGGTGTACGAGGGCATGCAGCTCCACACCGGCGACGGGATGATGGTCAACGACCCCGACCTCGGGCTGATCCACGACGTGCTCGGCACGATGTCACCGCAGAACCCGTTCGTGGCGGTGGTGAACTTCGGGCGGCACTTCCTCCAGGTTTCTCCCGGGTACGAGCTGGAATACAAGGAGGGGAAGCTCATCAGGACCGAGGTGGGGGAACTGGAGGAGGTACGGCAGGCGTTCCACGACTACGCGACCGGAAGTCGTACGTTCCTGACCCGATACGACTGGTCCGACTGAGCCCCTGGCCGCGTTCGACCCGGACGATGCGGCAGGATCAGGACGTATGAGAACCCTGTACCCCGCCATCGAACCGTACGACTCCGGACTGCTCGACGTCGGCGACGGCAACCAGATCTACTACGAGGTCTGCGGCAACCCTGATGGCAAGCCCGCCGTCATGCTCCACGGCGGACCAGGGGGCGGGTGCAACGCCAAGCACCGCCGCCAGTGGAACCCCGCGCTCTACCGCATCGTCCTGTTCGACCAGCGCAACTGCGGCCGGAGCCTGCCGCACGCCTCCGACCCGGCCACCGACCTGAGCGCCAACACCACGTGGCACCTGGTGGCCGACATGGAGAAGCTGCGCGAGCACCTCGGGATCGAGCGGTGGCAGGTGTTCGGGGGTTCGTGGGGCAGCTCGCTGGCGCTGGCGTACGCGCAGACGCATCCCGACAGGACGACCGAGCTGGTGCTGCGCGGGATCTTCACGCTGCGGCCCCAGGAACTGCGCTGGTTCTACCAGGACGGGACCAGCCACATCTTCCCCGACCTGTGGGAGCGGTTCGTCGCCCCGATCCCGGAGGACGAGCGCGGCGACCTGATCGCGGCCTTCGCGAAGAGGCTGGAGGGTCCGGACGACGAGGCCCGGCTGGCGGCGGCCAAGGCGTGGGCCCAGTGGGAGGGCGGCACGATCACGATGCGGCCCGACCCCGGGCTGGTCGAGGAGTTCGGCGAGGAGAAGATGGCCGTCGCCTTCGCCCGGATCGAGAACCACTACTTCACCCACGGCGGCTGGTTCGAGCCCGACCAGCTCATCAGGGACGTGGATCGGATCCGGCACATCCCGGCGGCGATCGTCCAGGGCCGCTACGACGTCTGCACCCCTGTGGCCACGGCCTGGGACCTGCACAAGGCGTGGCCGGAGGCCGAGTTCCACGTGATCGACGACGCCGGCCACGCCTACTCGGAACCCGGCACTCTGGACCGCCTGATCTCCATCACCGACCGCTGGTCCACTCCGAACAGCCAGGGCGGCACAACGGTGTAGCCGGGACGGCTTCGCGATGCAGCTGGGGCGGCCCTGCTGTGCAGCCGGGACGATCGCGTGGTGTGGCGAGGGCGAGCCCACTGTGTAGGCAGACGACCCCGCAATGCAGGCAGGACGGCCTGCGGTGCAGGGCCGGGGCAGGCTAGGTGCAGGCGGGGCGACCCCACGATGTAGCCGAGGCGATCCCTCGATGCAGGCAGGGCGGCCCGCTATGCAGCCGCCCCGGCCCCTGCAGTGCAGCCAAGCGGCTCATGCGGTGCAGGCAGACGGTCTAGGCAGTGCAGGCAGAACGAGCTGCGGTGCAGCGGGAGCCGCCCTGTTGTGTAGCTGGAACAAGTCCACGGTGCAGCCCGGACGAGCCCGCGATGCAGCCCGGACGAGCCCACGGTGCAGCCCGGACGAGCCCACGATGCAGCCCGGACGAGCCCACGATGCAGCCCGGACGAGCCCACGGTGCAGCCCGGACGAGCCCACGGTGCAGCCCGGACGAGCCCGCGATGCGGCCCGGACGAGCCCACGGTGCAGCCCGGACGAGCCCGGGATGCAGGCAGGGCGACCCCGGGATGCAGGGTCAGGGACGGCACCGCCGAGCGAGCTTGGGGCCGGCATGCCGCCTCATGCGGGGGACGGCTGCTCGCCGTGGCGACGGAGCGTCCACGCCGGCCCAGTTGGAGCGGCCGATGGGGCTACGGTCCCTCGGCATGGCGCCGCGACCGCTCTCCGGCGTAACCATGGGGCGGGCCGTCGGTGTAGCGATGAGGCGCGCCCCCGGCATAGCCCTGGGGTGCTCCTTCGGCGTACTGGTGCGGCGGCTGTGCGACCCCGTGTTGCGGCGCCCTCCCCCGGCCGAAGCTCGGCCGTCCCGGATCAGCGGCGGGGCCATACCGGGGATCCACCGACGGGTCCTGTCGCGGGTCCGGCCCGAAGTCCTGTCGCGGGTCCGCCCCGACATGCTGTCGCGGGTCCGGCCCCTGTCCGAACGACCGCTGCGGGTCCTCGAAAGGCGGCTGTGACGTGGAGGGGCGTTGGCGCCAGTTCGGGGCCGGGTCAGGGGCGGCGGGGCGGAGGTGTTCGGGCAGGCGGGCGCGCAGCAGCCGTACGGCCGGCGTGACCGCCCCGACCTGCAGCAGCGCGAACAGCGGCGCCAGCGTGGCCCCCAGCAGGAAGCCGGCCGCCACGTCGTGCGGATAGTGCACCCCGACGAACACCCGCGAGAACGCCATCACCACGGCCAGCGGGAACACCGCCCAGGCCAGAGACCGCCAGGCCAGGACGAGGGTGGCGGCGGCGCCGGCCGCGATGACGGAGTGGTTGCTCGGGAAGGACCAGTCGTCGAGCGGCGGGCAGGCGGCGATCGTGGCGATCCCGCCCCGGCACGGCCGGTCCTCCTGGACGAAGGTCTTGATCACCTCGCTCAGGATGTACGCCAGCACGATCCCGGCCGGCCCCGAGACCGCGAGCGCCAGTTCTCTGGCCGGCGCCCGCCACGCCCGCACCGCGACGACCACGAAGAGCGCCGCGAACACGAACAACCCGGCGTCGGTGCCGACCTCGGCGAGGGTGTGCAGCCACCCGGGCGTGGAGCGGGCGAAGTCGACGATGTCCTCGTACACACGTGTCCAATCCATGAATATGCGATGGACACGACCTTACGAACTCCGGCCGTCAACCGTGGTCAAAACGGCGTCAGGACAAGAGCTGGCGTACGAGCGCGGCCTGTTTCGTCTCCAGCTCGCCCCGGCTGATCAGCCCCCGGTCGAACGCCTCGGCGGTGGCGTCGCGCTCGGCGACGTAGTACGCGGCCATGATCTCACTGCGGAGCGGCGTGAACCCGCGCTCCACGCAGTCGGAGAAGATGGTGACCTTCTGCTCCAGCACGTCGGCGGCGACGGTGCAGGCCAGGTCGCGAGCCTTGAGTTGCTGAACCGCTTCACCGAGGGTGACGGAGCCGAGGGACCCGTTGAAACGGGTGTCAAGGGTGATCTTCACTTTCTTTGCGCCTCCGTACGTTTACAACGTTGTCGCTGAGGTCGCGTATTCCCAGCTCAAGTCGGGTAAGAGGGGGATCGTGATCGGTGCGCACGTGATCGTCGGCTATGCGAACGACCCTGGTGGGCGGGACGCCCTCGCGCTGGGGTCGGCGATCACCCGGGTCACCGGCGGCGAGCTGACGATCGCCACGATCTACCCGCCGGGCAGCCCGGGGCTGGCGGTGGAGGCGCAGGCCAATCTGGCGCACGCGGCCGAGGAGCTGGGGCAGGTCACGGCCGAGTACCTGACGTACGAGAGCCGGGGCACGGGGCGGGGATTGTCGGTGCTGGCCAGCCGGATCAGGGCCGACCTGATCGTGGTCGGCTCGGCGGGCGGCGGGCAGCCCGGCCGGATCACCATCGGCTCGGCCGCGGACCACCTGCTGCACCGCTCGTCCGAGGCGGTGATGCTGGCGCCGTCCGGCTATCAGCCGCCGGTCGAGCCCGCCCGGCTCACGCTGGCGTACGTGCATCGGCCGCAGTGTGACGCGGCGGTCGAGCAGGTGGCTCACGCGGCGCTGCGGCTGGGTGTCCCGCTCCGGCTGATCACCCTCGACCTGCGTACGGAGGATCAGGGCAAGCTCAGGGACGATCTCGCCCTGGCGGTCCGGCTGGCCTGGGAGAGCACCGGGATCGAGGCGGAGGCGGCCGTGGCCGAGGGGCACGACGTGGTGGCCGCCCTGTCGGATCTGGAGTGGCTGCCGGGCGAGCTGCTGGTGTGCGCGGCGAGCGAGGACGCGCAGCCGCACCGGGTGTTCCTGGGTGAGCTGGCCATGAAGGTGCTGCGCGCGTCGGCCTGCCCGGTGACGGTCCTGCCCAGGGGCTTCTCTTGAGCCTCCGACCGGGCCGGCGAACCGTCAGTGGGCTTCTCCCAGGCCGCCGACCGGCCGGCGAACCGTCAGTGTTCCTGACCCGCCGACCTGGCCGACGAGCCGTCAGTGGCGGGCGAGGCGCTCGTACAGTTCCACGTACCGATCGGCCATCACCAACGGTGTGAAGCGGCGGCGGGCCTCGCGACGGCACTCCTCGGGGTCCAGTTCGTCCAGCCGCAGCACCCACTCCGCCAGCTCCTCCTCACTGTCCGCCAGGAACCCGGTACGGCCGTGGTCGATGAGTTCCGGCAGGCAGCCGCGGCGCAGGCCCACCGGGGGCACCCCGAGCGCCATGGCCTCCACGACGGCGGTCCCGCCTGGTTCGTCCCACTGAATGGGGAACAGGGCCGCGCGGGCCGAGGCGTACAGGTCGTCCCGCTCCGCGCCGCCGACCGCGCCGACCCAGCGAACCAGGTCGCCGTCCAGGTAGGGGGCCACCTGGTCCAGGTGGTAGCGCACGTCGGGGTGGCTGTGCAGCGGGTGGTACGGGTTCTGGGCGACGACGTCCAGCTCGGCGGCGGTGTCGCGGCCGCTGACGGGGCCGGCCAGGACGAGGGGCAGGCCGAGCTTCTGGCAGATCCTGGCCGCCACGTGCTGGCCCTTGAGCGCGCAGATGCGGCCCATGACCATCAGGTGCTCGCCCCGCTCCACCCGCGGCTCGCGATCAGCCGGCGGGTCGGCCAGCGGGGTGGCCAGGTGGATGGAGCCGAGCGCGGCGGCGCGCAGGGCGTCGGGGGCGCGGGCGATCTGCGACTCGGAGACGCCGTTGACCGCGATCCCAGGCGGGAACGCGCCGTAGAAGGCCGGATGCTTGCGCAGGTCCCAGTGCAGGGTGTGCAGGACGGGCGGCCCGCCGAGCGCCGAGAGCACGGCCGGGCCGACCACCTCGACGTGATCGTGCACGAGGTCGATGTCGTCACGCCGCCGCAGCTCGGCCGCCACCCGGGCCAGATGCGCGTGCGCGATGCCCATGACCTGGTTGTACGGCTTCTGCAGCTCGGTGAACTGACCTTCGTCGTACGCGCTGATCAGCTCGTCCACCTCCAGCCCGCTGGAGCCGACGGAGGCCAGCACGACGTGCACGCCGCGCTCGCGCAGCGCGGGCACGAGGGTGGCCACCACGTTCTCGATACCGCCGTAGCCCGCGGGCGGAACCTCCAGCCACGGGCCCGCGTTCACCAGGACTTTCACGCCAGGTCCTCCTCAAGCACGAGGGAGGCGAGCGGAGGTCGTTCCGCCACCGCCACGTCCACGAGAGCGACATCGTTGTCGAGTCCGAACTGCAGCAGGGTGTGCGCCGGGGGCTCCGACGCGAGCACGCGGCCCTGGCGTTCCAGGCGGGACCACGCGGTCTGCATGATCTGCCCGGCCATCCGGCCCAGGGCGGCCATCGGCTGGTGGGTGTGGATGCGGTGGCCCAGGTCGACCTGGGCCATGGCGTCCAGCCCGACGAGCTGGAGCAGGTCGACGAGGAGGCCGAACTCCACGCCGTACTCGGTGACGAAGGGCAGTCGTTCGAGCACCTCGCGGCGGGCGGCGTACTCTCCGCCGAGCGGCTGGGCGAATCCGGCCAGTTCCGGCCAGAACATGTTGAGCAGCGGCCTGGCCACCAGCTCGGTCACGCGGCCGCCGTCGCCTCGCTGGACGGAGCCGTCGGCGGCGACGTAGGGCCGTTCGTAGGTCGCTTTGACGAAGTGGATGCCTGTGTCCACCAGCAGGGGCCCGACCAGGCCCGTCACGTAGTGCGCGCCGAAGCTGCGCAGGTCGGAGTCGATGTAGACGACGATGTCGCCCTTGGAGGCCGCCAGCCCCTTCCACAGGGCCTCTCCCTTGCCGGTGAGGGGCGGGAGGTGGGGCAGGACGTCGTTCTGCGCCACGACCCGGGCGCCGGCCTCGCGCGCCCGTTCGGCGGTGGCGTCGGTGGAGTTGGAGTCGACGACGAGGATCTCGTCGACGAGAGGTGTGCGTTCGATGAGGTCTCCGCGAATGGTGGTGATGATGTCGCCCACGGTGCTCTCCTCGTCACGCGCGGGCAGGACCACGCTGATCGTGGTCTCTCCTTTGGCCATCATTAAGGCGTCCACCGGCCACTCGGCTGACGTGCTCGAGTGCGGGCCGTACCATTCCTGGACCCTGGCCAAGGCTCGCATATCTGTCTCCATGCATCAGCCCCGATCTCATGAGGTCCCGGCTTCTGCCCGACGGTTAGGCTTACGAACATGTTTGTTTGATGGCGCCTAGACGTGGCATATGCCGGGTTGTGTCCCCAATGACCCGTGTCGGCATCGTAGGTGCCGGAAATGTCGCCGCTCGCCACGCAGACGTCCTGTCCGGCTTCCCCGATGTCACGATCGCTGGAATCGCCGACACCGATCCCCATAGGGCCGAGGCTCTGGCCTCGAAGCACGGCTCCCCCGCCTATGGCGGCCATGCCGACCTGCTCAGTGCCGGCGGTCTCGACGCTGTTTACGTCTGTGTGCCTCCTTTCGCGCACGGTAACCCGGAACATGATGTTCTGTCGTGCAATCTCCCGCTATTTGTAGAAAAACCCCTTTCACTAGACCTCCAAACCGCGGAAAAAATCGCGACCGAAATAGAGCGGAGATCGCTGCCCTCCGCCGTCGGTCACCACTGGCGTTATCTCGACATCGTCGAACAGGCCCGTGACCTGCTCTCCGGCCGTCCCGTACGCCTCGCGCTCGGTCACTGGCTGGACAAGGTGCCCCCCGTCGGCTGGTGGCTCAACCGGGAGATGTCCGGCGGCCAGATCGTCGAGCAGGCGGTCCACGTGCTCGACCTCGCGCGACTCCTGGTGGGCGAGGTGGAGATGGTGCACGCGGTGCCGGCGGGCGACAGCGTGGACGGTGAGGTCGACCGGGCCACCTCCGCCGTCATGCGCTTCGCCGGCGGCGCCTCCGGTCTGCTGGCCACCTCGTGCCTGCTGACGCGCAAGCACCGGGTGGGGCTGGAGGTGTGCGCGGAGGGGATCGCGCTCGAACTCAGCGAGACACGGCTGCTCGTGGACGGCGAACGCGCGATCGAGGACGACGGCCGGGCGAAGACCCGGGTGGACCGGGAGTTCATCAACGCGGTGCAGGGCAGGCCGGCCGATGTCCGCGTACCGTACGGTGAGGCGCTGCGCACTCATCGTGTGGCGCTCGCGCTCGCGCGCTCCGCCACCGAACGGAGGCCGGTGACCCTGCATGACTGAAGTGCTGAGCATCGAGGCGCCCGGCGAGGTGCGCCTGATCGAGGAGAAGCTGCCCGACCTGCCCGAGGGCGGCTTCATGGTGGCCACCACGCACAGCGGCGTCTCCGCCGGCACCGAGCTGACCTACGTCAAGGGCACCAACCCCTACCTGGGCGCGAGCTGGGATCCGGCGCTCGGGCTGTTCCGCGAAGGTGAGCCGTCGGTGTCCTATCCGGTGCGCGGCATCGGCTACATGCAGGTCGGCCTGGTGGTCGAGACGCGGACGCGGGCCGTGCGGGAGGGCTCGCTGGTGGCCATGTGCTACGGGCACCGCACCGCGTACGTGGCCGATCCCCTGACCGACCGGTTCGTCGAGCTGCCCGACGACCTCGACCCCATCCTCGGCATCTACGTCGCCCACATGGGCCCCATCTGTGCCAACGGCCTGCTGCACGCCGCCCACGACCTGCACGGCCCGGCGGTGCGGCACCTGGGCGACGGCGTGCGCGGGCGGCGGGTCGCGGTCGTGGGCGCGGGCGTCGTCGGGCTGCTGACGGCCTGCTTCGCGCTCTCCTGCGGCGCGGCCGAGGTCGTGGTGGTGGACGAGACCCCGGAGCGGCTGGAGATCGCCGCGGCGCTCGGCGCGGCCACGATGGCCGCCGGCGACGACCCGGCCGTGGACCTCAAGCGCCGCTGGCGCCACGGCCCGGGCGACCGCGGCGCCGACGTGGTCTTCCAGTGCCGCGGCCAGACCAGGGCGCTGGCGCTTGGGCTGCGCCTGCTGCGCCCCCAGGGCACCCTGGTCGACCTGGCCTTCTACACCCAGGGCGCGCAGGAGGTGCGGCTCGGCGAGGAGTTCCACCACAACGGGCTGACCGTGCGCTGCGCCCAGATCGGCCGGGTGCCACGCGGCCTCGCGCACGCCTGGGACAGGGAACGGCTCTCGCACGAGACCATCGGCCTGCTCAGGGAGCGCGGGCGGGCGCTACGTGAGCGCGTGATCACCGATCTGGTGGGTTTCGCCGACGCTCCAGACTTTCTGACCGGCCTCGCGGGCGGACGGCTTCAGACCGTGCAGGCTGTGCTCTGCGACCATGTCGAGGACGAGGGCGGCTGACCAGCTGAAGTCGCGGCAGCCGTGCCCGCGCAGTGTGAACGGGTCGAAGTATTCGCGAAACCCCGACTTGACCACGGCGCTCAGCACCGAGTCGGCCAGGGTCGCCGCCAGGTCGGGGCGGCGGTCCTTGAGCCCCTGCCAGAGCAGCCAGCTCACGTTGATCCAGCTCGGGCCACGCCAGTAACGGGCGGGGTCGAACTCGGGAGTGTCCGGGGCATAGCTCGGCAGCGGCAGGTCCTTGATCCGGAAGCGGTCGAGCGCGGTGGCGATCAGCGTCTCGGCCACCTCGACCGGCAGCCCCGGCAGCATGAGCGGGGTCAGCCCGGCCGCGCTGGCCGTGTCGGTCAGCAGGCCGGTACGCACGTCGCGGGCCTGGAACAGGCGGCCGTCGTAGAGGTGCTCGACCATGGCCAGGGTGATCGCCTCGGCCTCGCGCTCGTGCGGCTCGGCATCCAGGCCCAGCGTGTTCGCGATCTTGGCCAGGGTGGACTCGGCCAGCCCGTACGCGGCGTTGAACAGCGGATCCTCGACCTCGAACGCGCCCGTACCGGTGTAGCCGGAGTCGCGGTAGGCGGTGGCGAGCCCGATGTACTGCTCGTAGTCGCGGTCGGTGGGCCGCTCGGCGGGGTTGACGCTGTCGAGGTCCTTGCGGGTGAACCCGGACGCGCCGGTCCGCACCGCGCGCAGCGGCAGGTCCCACGCCGGGCTGTTGTCCATGCCCGACTCCCAGGGGTGCACGACCGAGATCAGCCCTTCGGGCGAGCGCCGGTCGCGGCGCAGGAACTCCTGCTGGGCCACCAGCCGGGGGTAGATCCGGCGCAGGAACGCGGTGTCGGGCTCGGCCAGATGCGTCTTCCAGGCGGCCAGCGCGTGGACCGGAGGCTGGACGATGCCGGAGGTCTCGGCCCCCGAGGGCGCCTTGGCCTGCCAGAAGCCCTGATCGGGAAAGTAGGCGCCGGCCGGCACCCGCGGGTTGAACACGATGTGCGGCACCCGGCCGTCCGCCCACTGAGCGCCGAACAGGGACAGCAACTCCGACCTGGCCCTGCGCGGCGACCAGCGGGCGTTGCCGATCGCGATGAAGGCGGAGTCCCAGCTCCACTGGTGGGGGTAGAGGCGACGGGAGGGGACCGTGTGCGCGCCGTCCCAGTTGCTCACGAGGACGCGCACAGCGTCGCGGAGGATCATAGATATTTCCTGACGAAGGCGGCGGTTTGCGGCAGGACGATCTCGGGTTCGCCCCGCAGGCGGCATTCGAGGGCGAGGTAGCCGTCGAAGCCCACGGCGTCGAGCGTGGCCAGTTGCGCGCCCCAGTCGAGGTGGCCGGTGCCCGGCTGGTTGCGGTTGGACTCGCTGATCTGCATGTGGGCGATGTACGGGGCCGCGTCGATCAGCGCCCGGCAGGGGTCGTCCTCCTCGATGTTCATGTGGTAGGTGTCGCCGACGATCCTGATCGAGTCCGTCGCGCAGTAGGAGACGGCGTCGGCCAGAGTGTTGACCATGTGGTTCTCGTAGCGGTTGAGCGGCTCCAGCATGATCAGCACGCCGTTGCGCTGCGCGTGCTCCCCGAGGATGCCCAGCGCCTCGGCCAGCACCTCGCGGTCCTCCTCGGGCCCGCGCGGCGGCTCGAACGGGGGCAGCCTGAGGGAGAACTGGCCCCAGGAGGCGGGGGTCATCACGCCGATGCCGCCCAGCTCGGCGATCACCGTCAGCTGCGACCTGAGCTGCTGGATGGCGTCCTTGCGCTTGGCCGGGTCGAAGTCGCCGATGAAGTGGGGCATGTCCACGCACACCGTCGGCATCACCACGCCGTCGGCCAGCGCCCGCTTCAGCTCGGTGAGCCGCCCCGCGAAGTGGAAGTCTCCCTTGCCGCGCAGCTCGATGGCGTCGAATCCGGCATCGAGCGCGAACGCGTACTTCTCCTGGAGGGTACGACCGGGGAGAAGCTGCTCCTGTACGGCGAGCTTCACTGTGACTCCTCAAATTCGAAGACGAGCTGGAGCACCTCGGACTGGTGCTTGTCGATCAGGTCGAACGCCTCGGCGGCCCGGTCGAGGGGCATGATGTGGCTGACGAGCTCGCGGGCGTCGACCTCCCCCCGGTGCACGAGCTCCATGAACGTGCGCTGCATGCGCTCGACGTCCCACCGGTGCGAAAGCCACGAGGCGACGCCGCCGATCTGGGAGGAGACGAGCTGGACCTGGTTGTGGTGGAACTCCTCGCCGAGCCGCAGCCCGACGCCGTCACCCTGGTAGAAGCCGGCGGCGACGACCCGGCCGCCCTTGCGCACGGTCCTGATCGCCTCGTGCAGCCCGGCGTGGCTGCCGCTCAGCTCGATGGCGGTGTCGGCGCCCTCGACCCGCTTGCGCATGAACTCGGCCACCGACCCCGAGGCGATGTCGAACGTCTCGGCGGCGCCGAACCTCCTGGCCAGCTCCAGCCGGTCGGCGATGCCGTCGGCGGCGACCACGCGGGCGCCGCTGAGCACGGCCAGGCGGGTGGCGAGCAGCCCGATGACGCCCTGGCCGAAGATCGCGACCTGGTCGCCCAGGTGGATATCGGCGGCGTGGACCGCGTTGAGCGCGATGGCCCCGACCCTGGCGAAGACGCCGGTCACGGGGTCGGCGCCGGGCGGCAGCACGTGGCCGACGAGCTTCTCCGCCGGCACCACGGCCTCGGCCCGGTGGCCCCAGATGCCCCACACCAGGCTGCCGACCGGCGGGTCGGCCACATCGGGCGCGGCTTCGATCACCTCGCCGACTTCCTGGTAGCCCCAACCGGCCAGCGGGTACGCATGAGTCTGGCCCTCCACGAAGAGCCGCCGCTCGGTGTCCCACTTACGACTGAGATAGGGGTTTGTCCCGCGATAGGCGGTGAGTTCTGTGCCCGCTGAGACTCCTGAATAGAGAGTGCGCACGCGCACTGTGCCCGCCACCAGCTCGGCGGGCGACTCCAGGCTGACGCGGACTTTGCCTGGCTCTTGGAAGGTGATGACGCGCAATTCCCCACACTTATGCGTTCTGATCAATCAAAAGTTGAAGATTTAGGACTTGTTTGCACTCGATAGTGGTGCTGATAACCCTCTGAAGTCTACGACTTCCGTCGGAGGTGACTGATGAAATTGGGGTTTCTGACAGCGTGTCTTCCGGAAAGCGACCTTACCGACATTGCACACTGGGCTGCCAGCCGGGGTTTCGAGGCGCTCGAGGTCGCCGGGTGGCCTTCTCCGGATGACCGAAATCACATCAGAGTAGATCGTTTCGACGACGTCGAATGCTCGCGAGTCGGGCGAATCTTCGCAGAGAGCGGACTCACGCTTTCCTCGATCGCGTACTACGAGAACAATCTGCACCCTGAGGCAGGGCCGCAGGTGAACGCCCACGTACGCCGCTGCGTCGACGCCGCCGCCGCGCTCGGCTGCCCCACGGTCGGCACGTTCGTGGGCCGCGACCCCGGGCTGACCGTGCACGACAACCTCAAGCGGGCCGCGGACGTCTTCGGCCCGCTGGTCGAGTACGCGGGCCGGCACGGCGTCGAGATCGTGATCGAGAACTGCGTGATGAAGAGCTGGCATCCCGACGGATATCCCGGCAACCTGGCCTACTCCCCCGAGCTGTGGGAGTGGATGTTCACCCTCGGGCTCAAGCTCAACTGGGACCCCTCGCACCTGGTGGCGCTGGGCATCGACCCAGTGACGGCGCTGACCCCGTACATCCCGAACATCGCGCACGTGCAGGCCAAGGACACGCAGATCCTGGCGGGCAAGATCGACCGGTACGGCTTCCACGGCCCGATCAGCGGCGAGAAGGGCTGGTACCGCTTCCGCGTGCCCGGACTCGGCCAGGTCGACTGGACCCGGGTGATCGACGCGCTGCACGAGGGGGGCTACGACGGGGTGGTCTCCGTGGAGCACGAGGACGCCGTCTGGAGCGGAAGCACGGAGAGGGTACAGACCGGTCTCGGTATCGCCTACCGCACGTTGCGTCATCTCGTCCGGGGGTAAGGGCGGCATATCCCCAACCAGAGGAGCGCGCCATGCCGACGAAGGTAACCGCCGTCCTCTCCGCCACGCTGCTCGCCGTCGCCCTGGCGGCCTGCGGCGACGGCGGTGGCGAGCAGTCGTCCGACGAGATCACGGTCTGGACCGAGGAGAACCTCGAAGACCGGATGGCCGTGCAGAACGCGATCGTCTCCGAGTTCACCCAGAAGACCGGGATCAAGGTGAAGCTGGTCGGCGTGGCCGAGGACCAGTTCAGCCAGACCATCACGGCGGCCGCCGCCGCGGACGACCTGCCGGACGTGATCGGGGCGCTGCCGCTGGCCTCGATCCGCGAGCTGGAGGCCAACGACCTGCTCGACACCGAGACGCCGGGCAGGATCGTGGATGGGCTCGGCCGCGACACCTTCTCGCCGCGGGCGCTGGAGCTCGACACTTCGGGGGGCAAGCTGCTGGCGGTGCCCAGCGACGGGTGGGCGCAGCTGATCCTCTACCGCAAGGACCTGTTCGACAAGGCCGGGCTTGAGCCGCCGGACACGTACGAGGCGCTGGAGACGGCCGCGGCCAAGCTCAACACGGGCGGGACCGCGGGCATCACGCTGGCGATCGCGCCGAAGGACTCGTTCACGGCGCAGAGCTTCGAGCACGTGGCGCTGGCGAACGGCTGCCAGCTGGTCGACAATTCCGGAAATGTCGCCCTTGGGACGCCACAGTGTGTGAAGGCGTTCGAGTTCTACGCGAAGCTGGCCAAGAACTACTCGGTCAAGGGCAAGCAGGACGTCGACACCACCAGGGCCACCTACTTCTCCGGCAAGGCGGCCATGATGATCTGGTCGTCGTTCATCCTCGACGAGCTGGCCGGGCTGCGTAAGGACGCGCTGCCCAGTTGCCAGGAGTGCCGCGCGAACCCCGAGTGGCTGGCCGAGAACACCGGCGTCGTCACGGCACTCAAGGGCCCTGACGGCGATGCGCCCGCGCAGTACGGCGAGATCGTCTCCTGGGCGATCACGAACGGCGCCGCCACCGACCCGGCGAGCAAGTTCGTCTCCTACATGATGAACGAGGGCTACGAGCGCTGGATCGGCATGGCCCCCGAGGGCAAGTTCCCCGCGCGCAAGGGCTTCGAGGACAAGTGGAACAAGTTGCCCGCCGGGGTCGACACCAAGAAGCCGCTGGCCGACGTCTACCCGGCCGACGTGCTCGAAGCCCTGCGCAAGAGCCCCGACACCTTCGCCAGGTGGGGCATCCCGCAGGGCCAGGGCAAGCTGGTCGGCGCCACGATGGGCGAACTGCCCGTGCCCAAGGCGCTCAGCATGGTCGTCGACGGCTCCCTGACCCCCCAGGCCGCCGCCGACCAGGCCAAGACCGAGGTCGAGTCCATCAAGCGCGGGATCCGGCAGTGAGGTCAGGCGACCAAACCAGCCGCACTTTGCGACAGCAAGAGGCGCGAGCCGGGTTGGTACTCATCTCACCGACGCTCGTCATCACGCTGGTCGTGGTGGTGCTGCCGCTGCTGTGGGCGATCATGCTGGCGTTCCAGGACGCGCGGCTGATCAACATCCGCCGGGTCGGGATCTTCGGTCACTACACGCTGGAGAACTTCACGTACGTGATGTCCGAGCCGGGCTTCTGGACGTCGCTGGTCAACACGCTCGTCTACACGGTCGCGGGGACCGCGTCGTCGATCGTGATCGGGCTGGTGACCGCGCTCGCGCTGCGCGACAGGTTCCGGGGGCGCACCCTGGTCAGGGCCTCGATCCTGATCCCGTACGTGGCTCCGGTGGTGGCTGTGACGTTCCTGTGGGAGACGATGCTCAACCCGCAGTACGGCATCGTCAACACCTGGCTGGATGAGCCGATCGCCTTCCTCACCCAGGCCAGAGGCGAGTTCCTGGGCATCGAGGTGCCGGTGGCGCTGCTCACGGTGATCGCGTTCGAGGCGTGGCGGTATTTCCCGTTCGCGTTCCTGTTCATCCTGGCCAGGCTGCAGGCGCTGCCGAAAGAGCTGGACGAGGCCGCGGTCGTGGACGGCGCCACCCCCACCCAGCGCTTCCGGTACGTGATCATGCCGCAGCTGTGGCGGATCATCGCGCTGCTGTCGGTGCTGCGCTTCGTGTTCACCTTCACCAAGTTCGACGACGTCTACCTGCTGACCGGCGGCGGCGCCGGCACCGAGGTGGTCAGCGTGCGGGTCTACAACTTCCTCACCTCGCGCGACGACATCGGCGCCTCGGCGGCGCAGGCGATCGTGCTGGCGATCTTCCTGGTGGTCTTCCTGGCCGTCTACCTGAGGTTCTTCGCGGGAGGCGAACGTGAGCAGGGATAGGTTCGAGCGGGCCCTGCTCAAGGTGCTCAAGCCGCTGGTGATCGCGTTCCTCTTCCTGATCACCGCGTTCCCGTTCCTCTACATGGTGATGCTGTCGGTACGCGACATCCAGGAGCTCATCCTGGACCCCGGCTCGCTCTGGCCACGTGCCTTCACCCTGGACACGTACGTGAACGTGCTGACCAAGCAGGGCTTCCTGACCTTCCTGAGGAACAGCGCGATCGTCGCGGTGGCCTCGGTGGCGGTCACGCTGCTGATCTCGATCCCGGGCGCGTACGCGGTCGCGCGGCTGCGCTTCTTCGGCCGGCGCCAGGTGCACTTCCTCTTCCTGGCGGTGTACCTCTTCCCGGCGATCGTGCTGGCCATCCCGCTGTTCGTGCTCTTCACCATGATCGGGCTGCGTGGATCGCTGATCGGATTGATCCTCGTGTATATCGCGCAAACGGTGCCCGTCACGGTATACATGCTCCGCAACTACTTCGAGACCGTGCCGCGCAGCGTGGAGGAAGCGGCCGCGATCGATGGGTGCACGAGGTTGTCGACCATCTGGCGCGTGGTGCTGCCGCTGTCCAAGCCCGCGCTGATGGCCACCGGCCTCTACGCGTTCATGATCGCGTGGAACGAGTTTCTGTTCGCCCTGCTCTTCCTGGTGGAGAGCCGGGAGAGCTGGACCGTGTCCCTGGGGCTCTCTCAGCTGGCGGGGAGCATCGAGATCCCGACGACGGTCCTGATGGCTGGATCGGTGGTGCTCACGCTGCCCATCGTGATCGTGTTCTTCGCCGGCGAACGCCTGCTGACGGAGGGCCTCACCGCAGGAGCGGAGAAGGGATAGACCATGCTGACGGCAGGGCAGATCCTCCAGCTGATCCGCAAGGGCACCTGCCGTACCCGCAAAGAACTGATCGAGTTCACCGGCCTGTCCCGGTCGACCATCACCGACCGGGTCGACCGGCTCATCGACGCCGGCTACATCCACGAGTCCGGCGTGGGCGTCTCCGGGGGCGGGCGGCCGCCGTCCGTGCTCGACGTGGACGCCACCAGGCGCCTGCTGCTGGTCGCCGACCTGGGCGCCACCCACGCCAGGGTGGCACTCACCGACCTGGCGGCCAAGACGATGGCCGAGGAGCGCGCCGAGATGCGCATCGAGCTCGGTCCTGACGCCGTGCTGTCGTGGGTGCGGCAGGCGTTCCAGCGGATGCTCGACCGGGCCGGACGGCCGGCCGGCGACGTGTGCGGGGTCGGCCTTGACCTGCCCGGCTCGGTCGACCACACCACCGGGCGGGTGATCAGGTCGTTCCTGATGCCCGGCTGGGACGACCATCCGGTGGGCGAGGCCATCGGCTCGATGTTCGACGTGCCGATCCTGGTGGAGAACGACGCCAACGCGATGGCGCTGGGCGAGTGGTGGTCGTCCTGGCGGGGCACCGACTCGCTGATCCTGATCAAGGTCTCCACCGGCATCGGCACCGGCATCGTCCTCGACGGCCAGATCTATCGCGGCGTCGAGGAGGCGGCCGGCAACATCGGGCACGTCCGGCTGCGCGAGACCGACGACCGGGTCTGCACCTGCGGCTCGCGCGGCTGCGTGGCCTCGCTGGCCAGCGGCCACGCCCTGGCCACCGACCTCGGCAAGACGTCGAGCCGCGAGGTGGTCCAGCTCGTGCAGGCGGGGGACGCCGAGGCCATCGCGCGGGTCCAGGAGGCCGGGCGCACGCTGGGGGTCGTGCTGGCCACGGCGGTGAGCCTGCTCAACCCGGGCGTGCTGGTGCTGGCCGGAGACATGGCGCAGACCAGGGAGCACTATCTGACGGGCATCAGGGAGGTCGTCTACCGGCGCAGCCTGCCGTACACGACGAGGAACCTGGAGATCGTCACCAGCTCGCTGGGGGATCGGGCCGGGATCGTGGGGATGGCGGTGATCGTCATGGAGCACGTGCTCTCCCCCGCCTCCGTGGACGCCGCGCTGGCCGCCAGGACCGACGCGGCGAGCTGACCCCGCACGGCCGGGTCAGGCGAGGGCACGGCGCAGGATCTCCGGAGCCCGCACCAGGGAGGGGCCGTACCAGGTGAGCAGCCGGCCGCTGACGGGGACGCAGGTCAGGCCGGGGAACGACTCGGGGCCGTCGGTCTCGCTGAAGGCGTAGGGCTCGTCGGGCAGCACCACCAGGTCGGGGCGGCGCGCGATCAGCTCGGCGAGCGGGATCTTCGGGTAACGCTCGGGGTGGCCGGCGTACAGGTTGTCCACGCCGAGCCGGCGCAGCACGTCGCCGGTGAAGGTGTCGCGGCCCACGACCATCCACGGCCGCCGCCAGATCGGCACGATCGCCGTCCGCCGCGGCCCCTCGTACGGCGCCCGCCACGCCTCCCGCGCCTCCTCCAGCCATCCGGGCGGCTCGGCCCGGCAGGCGAGGGCGAACATCCGCTCCAGCGACGCGAACGCCTCCGCCACCGTCTCGATCTTCGTCACCCAGACCGCGATCCCCGACACCCGCAGCGCCTCGATGTCGGGCGCGCGGTTCTCCTCGGCGTTGGCCAGCACCACGTCGGGTCGCAGCCGCCTGATCGCGTCAAGGTCGGGGTTCTTGGTGCCCCTGACCCTGGCGACGTCGAGGCCGGCCGGGTGCGAGCACCAGTCGGTCGCGCCCACCAGCGCCCCCGGCAGGCTCGCCGCGACCGACTCGGTCAGCGACGGCACCAGGGACACGATGCGGCTCACGGTCCCGGGAATCCGCAGGGGCACACCGAGGTCGTCCACGTATGCAGCCTAGATCCTGCGAATGTCGGTCGGCGTCCGTATGATCCGAGCCTAAGATCGTTTTACTCGTTGATCGGGGGACCACGGTTGGAGCGGGAGTCACTCGGCTTCGATCCCAGCACGCCCAGCGTGGCCAGGCTCTACGACTACTTCCTCGGCGGGAAGGACAACTTCGCGGCCGACCGCGCGGCGGCCGAGAAGATCCTGGAGGTGGCACCCGAGTTACCCGCGGCGGCCCGGGCGAACCGGGCGTTTCTCGGCCGGGCGGTGCGCCATCTCGCGCGAAACGGCATCACGCAGTTCCTCGATCTCGGCACCGGCCTGCCGGCGCCGGGCAACGTGCACGAGGTCGCCCAGGAGGTCGATCCGGGCGCGAGGGTGGTCTACGTCGACCATGACCCGGTGGTGCTGGTGCACGCCCGCGCGCTGCTGGAGGGCCAGGGCGGCACCGGCGTCGTCCATGGCGACCTGCGCGAGCCCGAGGCGATCCTGCGCGACCCCGGCGTGCTGGAGGCGATCGACTTCGGCCGTCCGCTCGGGGTGCTGCTGGGGGCGGTCATGCATCACATCGCCGACTCCGAACGGCCCGGCGAGATCGTCGCGGCGCTGCGCGAGGCCATGGCGCCGGGCAGTTTCCTGGTCATGTCCCATGGCAGCAGCGAGGCCCGGCCGGCCGCGGTCGAGCGGTGCACCGAGGTCTACCGGAGCGCCGGCCTGCCGCTCACCCCGCGCGACCGCGACGAGATCGGCGCGCTGTTCGAGGGGTTCGAGCTGGTGGATCCGGGTCTGGTGTGGTTGCCGCAGTGGCGGCCGGATCTGTCGGACATGATTGACTTCGCCGCCGCCGGTCCGCAGGCGTCGCTGGGGCTGTGCGGCGTGGGCGTCAAGCGCTGAGGCGCCGCCCGCGACGTACGCGGGCGGCCCGCTCAGCGGTGGCTCACTTGAGGGCGGACAGCGCGCTCTCGTAGTCGGGCTCCTGGGAGATCTCGGGCACCAGCTCCGAGTAGATCACCTTGTTGTCGCCGTCGAGCACGACCACCGCGCGGGCGGCCAGCCCGACCATCGGGCCCGACTCCTGTGCCACGCCGTAGTCGGTGAGGAACTCGCGGCCCCGCATGAGCGAGAGCATGGTCACGTTCTCCACGCCCTCGGCGCCGCAGAAACGGCTCTGGGCGAAGGGCAGGTCGGCCGAGACGCAGAGCACGGCCACGTCGGGGTGCTCACCGGCCACCTGGTTGAAGCGGCGCACCGAGGCGGCGCAGACGCCGGTGTCGACGCTCGGGAAGATGTTGAGGACCTTGGTCTTCTGACCGAAGTCGTCGAGCGAACGATCGGCCAGGTCGGAGCCCACGAGCCGGAAGGCCGGCGCGCTGTCGCCGGGCTTCGGGAAGGTGCCGCCGACCGTGATCGGGTTACCTCTGAGCGTGACGTCGGACATGAAATCCTCCAGAATACGGATATTCCCCAGAACCGTGATCCTATCGGCGTCCCATGTCCGGCCCCGTCCCGGCATGCGGCCGAACCAGCCACGGCAGGCGGCCGCAGCCCCGACGGCCGCGTGCCGTCGGGGCGAGCCGGGGCCGGTCGCCCGGCGCGGTCAGACGTTGCGGCGGTACTGGCCGCCCGCCTCGAAGAGGGCGTCGGTGATCTGGCCGAGCGAGCAGACCCTGGCCGCCTCCATCAGCACCTCGAACGCGTTCCCTTCCGACATCGCCACGTCCCGCAGCCGAGCCAGCTGCGCGGGCGCCTCGGAGCGGTTGCGCTCGTGGAAGGCGTGCAGCCGGTCGAGCTGTGAGCGCTTCTCCTCCTCGGTGCCCCTGGCCAGCTCCACCTGGTGCGGCTCGGCCTCGTCCTCGCCGCGCGGGTTGCGGAAGGTGTTGACGCCGACGATCGGCAGGGAGCCGTCGTGCTTGCGCATCTCGTACAGCATGGACTCGTCCTGGATCTTGCCGCGCTGGTAGCCCGTCTCCATCGCGCCGAGGACGCCGCCTCGGTCCGACAGCCGTTCGAACTCGCTCAGCACCGCCTCCTCCACCAGGTCGGTGAGCTCCTCGATGATGAACGAGCCCTGCAGCGGGTTCTCGTTCCTGGCCAGGCCCCACTCGCGGTTGATGATGAGCTGGATGGCCATCGCGCGGCGCACCGAGTCGGCCGAGGGGGTGGTCACGGCCTCGTCGAAGGCGTTGGTGTGCAGGCTGTTGCAGTTGTCATAGACGGCGATCAGGGCCTGGAGGGTGGTGCGGATGTCGTTGAAGTTCATCTCCTGGGCGTGCAGGGACCGGCCCGAGGTCTGGACGTGGTACTTCAGCTTCTGCGACCGCTCGCCGGCGCCGTAGCGCTCGCGCATCGCCACCGCCCAGATCCGGCGAGCCACCCGCCCGAGCACGCTGTACTCGGGGTCCATGCCGTTGGAGAAGAAGAACGACAGGTTCGGCGCGAAGTCGTCGATCCTCATGCCTCTGGCCAGGTACGCCTCCACATAGGTGAAGCCGTTGGCCAGCGTGAACGCGAGCTGGCTGATCGGATTGGCCCCGGCCTCGGCGATGTGGTAGCCGGAGATCGAGACCGAGTAGAAGTTCCTCACCCCGTTGGCGATGAACCACTCCTGGATGTCGGCCATCATCCGCAGGCTGAACTCCGTGGAGAAGATGCAGGTGTTCTGTCCCTGGTCCTCCTTGAGGATGTCGGCCTGCACCGTGCCCCTGACCGTGGCCAGCGTGCGGGCGCGCAGCTCGCGGGCCTCGGCCTCGTCGGGGTCGCGGCCCTGCTCGGCGCGGAAGCGGTCGATGGCCTGGTCGATGGCGGCGTTGAGGTAGAAGGCCAGGATCGTGGGCGCCGGACCGTTGATCGTCATCGACACCGACGTGTTCGGCGCGGCCAGGTCGAACCCGTCGTAGAGCACCTTCATGTCGTCGAGCGTGGCGATCGAGACGCCCGAGGTGCCGACCTTGCCGTAGATGTCGGGGCGCAGGTCGGGGTCGTGGCCGTACAGCGTGACCGAGTCGAACGCGGTGGACAGCCGGGTCGCGGGCTGGCCCTCGGACAGCAGCTTGAAGCGCCTGTTGGTGCGGAACGGGTCGCCCTCGCCGGCGAACATCCTGGTCGGATCCTCGTCGTCGCGCTTGAACGGGAACACCCCGGCGGTGAACGGGAACATCCCCGGCAGGTTCTCCGAGCGCAGGAAGCGCAGCAGGTCGCCGTGGTCGGTGTAGCGGGGCAGCGCCACCCTGGGGATGCGGTTGCCGGACAGCGTCTCGCGCCAGAGCGGGGTGTGCAGCTCGCGGTCGCGTACCTTCACCACCAGCTCGTCGGCGCTGTAGCGCTCTTTGACGGCGGGCCAGCCGTCGAGCAGCGCGCGGCTCTCCTCGGACAGCTCCCCCTCGACGCGGCCGATCTCCCGCGCGCCCGCCTCGCTGAGCAGGTCGCGGACTGCGGCCAGCTGCTGGCGGCGGCGGGCCACCTCGGCCTGGGCCAGCGTCTCGGCGTGGTAGCCGCGCACGGTCTCGGCGATGTCGGCCAGGTAGCGCACCCTGGCGGGCGGGACGATGGCGGCCGACGCCTGCGAGGTGCGGCCCTGGACCGGCGCCAGCAGGCCGGGGCTCGCGCCTGTGGGGAGGAGAGGCTTGAGGTGGTGGTAGAGGGCGGTGACGCCGGCGTCGTTGAAGCGGGCGGCGATGGTGCCGAAGACCGGCATGTCCTCGGGTGAGACGCCGAACGCCTCGCGGTTGCGTACGAGCTGGCGGCGCACGTCGCGCAGGGCGTCCTCGGCGCCGCGCCGCTCGTACTTGTTGATCACCACGGCCTCGGCGAAGTCGAGCATGTCGATCTTCTCCAACTGGGAGGCCGCCCCGAACTCGGGCGTCATCACGTAGATGGGCACGTCCACGTGCGGCACGATGCCCGCGTCGCCCTGGCCGATGCCGGGCGTCTCCACGATCACCAGGTCGTAGCCGGCCGCGCGGCAGGCGTTGATCACGTCGTCGAGGCAGGCGGGCACCTCGTTGGCCGCTCCCCTGGTGGCCAGGGAGCGGAAGTAGGTCTGGGGGCCCAGGCTGTTCATGCGGATGCGGTCGCCGAGCAGCGCGCCGCCGCCGCGCCTGCGGGTCGGGTCGATGGCGATGATCGCGATGCGCAGTTTGTCGTCGTTGTCCACGCGGAACCTGCGGACCAGCTCGTCGGTGAGCGAGGACTTGCCCGAGCCGCCGGTGCCGGTGATGCCGAGGACGGGCGCCCGCCGCTCCGTGGCCAGGCCGGTCACCAGCTCGGCGGGGGCCCGGCCGCTCTCGATCAGGGTGATCGCGCGGGCCAGCGCCGCCTGGTCGCCCGAGACCACGGCCTCCACGGAGGGCGGGTCGCCCAGCTCGACGTCGCACTCCTCGATCAGCTTGTTGATCATGCCGGGCAGGCCGTAGCGCTGGCCGTCCTCGGGCGAGAAGATCCGGGCGACACCGCGTGAGTGCAGCAGCTCGATCTCCTCGGGGACGATCACGCCCCCGCCGCCGCCGTACACCTTCACGTGGCCGGCGCCGCGCTCGCGCAGCAGGTCCACCAGGTAGCTGAAGAACTCCACGTGCCCGCCCTGGTAGGAGCTGATCGCCACCCCCTGGACGTCCTCCTGGATGGCGGCGGTGACGATCTCGTCGACCGACCGGTTGTGCCCGAGGTGGATCACCTCGGCACCCTGGGACTGGAGGATGCGCCGCATGATGTTGATCGCCGCGTCATGCCCGTCGAACAGGGCCGCGGCGGTCACGAAACGGACGGGGTGTCGCGGGACGTGCACGCCTGATCACTCCTTCGTGGAGGCTTCACCTACGAAGATACTAGGACGTCCTACTATTTCCCAAGGGCGAGGTGGACGGGGGCAGCGTGGGTAGGGCCCTTCCGAGGAGGTGGCGGGGATGCGCGCGCTGACGTTCGAACCGGGGAGTGAGGGCACGCTCGACGTGCGGGAGGTGCCCGACCCGCGGCGGGGTCAGGGCGAGCTGCTCGTCGAGGGCCTGGCCGTCGGCATCTGCGGGACCGACAGGGAGCTGATCGGCGCCGGCTACGGCTGGCCGCCGCCGGGCGAGGAGCGCATGGTCATCGGCCACGAGTCGCTCGGGCGGGTGCTCGAAGCCCCCGACGGGTCCGCGTTCTCACCGGGAGAGCTAGTCGCCGGCGTCGTACGCCGCCCCGACCCGGCGCCGTGCGGGGCCTGCGCGCGGGGCGAGTTCGACATGTGCCGCAACGGCGGCTACACCGAGCGCGGCATCAAGGAGCTCGACGGGTTCGCCAGTGAGCGCTGGACCGTCGAGGCCGGCTACGCCGTGAAGGTGGACCGCGCGCTGGAGAGCGTCGGCGCGCTGGTCGAGCCCGCCTCTGTGGTCGCCAAGGCGTGGGAGCAGATCGAGCGGATCGGCGCGCGGTCCTGGTTCGAGCCGCGCACGCTGCTGGTCACCGGCGCCGGGCCGATCGGGCTGCTGGCGGCCCTGCTCGGGCGGCAGCGCGGGCTGGAGGTGCACGTTCTCGACCGCTCCGGCCCGGGGCTCAAGTCGAGCCTGGTGGAGGGGATCGGCGCGACGTACCACTCCGGCTCGTCGCTGGCGGAGTTCGCCGAGGCCAAGCCGGACCTCATCATCGAGTGCACGGGAGCGGGGCCGCTCGTCATCGACGCCATGACCACCACCGCCGCCGCGGGCATCGTCTGCCTGTGCGGGCTCTCGCCCGGCGGGCGGTCGCACCGGGTGGACGCCGGCGTGATCAACCGGGACATCGTGCTGGAGAACGACGTGGTCTTCGGAACGGTGAACGGCAACCTGCGGCACTACCGCGACGCGGCGGCGGCGCTGGCCAAGGCGGACCTGGGCTGGCTGGAGCGGCTGATCACGCGGCGGGTGCCGCTGACGCGCGCCCTGGAGGCGTTCGAGCCCGCCGGCCACGACAACGTCAAGACGGTCATCGACCTGACCGCTTAGCGCTGTTCGCCGGGGTCAGTCCCGTTCGTACGGTCTGCGTCTCGACGTGGTGGGGTACTTCGCGGCGGAACCGCCCGAACCGGCCGGCACCCGGCTCCTGACCGGACGGGCGGGCCTCTCGGGAGCCTTCTCAAGCGCCTGGGCCTTCTCGGGGGCCGGGGCCTTCTTCGCCACCGGGGCCTTCTCGCGGACCGGGGCCTTCTCGCGGGGCGGCGCCTTCTGGCGGGCCGGCGCCTTCTCGCGCGGCGGTTTCGTGCCGTCGTCGGCGGGCGGGGTCAGCGGGTTTCTGGGGGAGGGGACCTTCGGGCCGGACGGCGGCTGCGCGGGCGGATTGAGGCGGCGCAGGGGCCAGGCCCAGGCGAGGCGGCGGTGGGTGCCGCGGCGACGGCCTGAGACGCGGAGCGAGAGCACGATGGTCATGATCACCATGGCGGCGAGCAGCGCGGGCGGCGTGCCTAAGACGTCCAGCGGCGAGCCCTGCCCGACCTGGGCGGGCGGCGGCGACGCAAACGGGCGCTCGGTCGAGCGGATCTCGTCCAGCTTGTCGGCGTTGGCCTTGACCACGCGCGGCAGGCCGTAGCCGACGACCTTGTCCGTCTCCCTGGTCTTGCGCTTGAGCCAGACGCGGTCGACGTTCGCCTCGATGGTGTGGATCTTCTTGCCGCTGACGCGCTCGACCACGCCGACGTGGTCGATGCCCTTGTAGCTCTTGCCGCCGCGCCAGTCGAAGAAGACCAGCGCTCCGGGCTCGGGCTTCTGCGACCAGGCGCCCCGCTGGATGAACCAGGCCGCGTGGGAGGGCGTCCAGGCGAACTCGCCGACGTAGTCGGAGAGGCCGGACTTGTTCGCGGCCCAGGCGAGGAACATGTCGCACCACGGCGCGTCGCGATACTGGGGGTCTTGGACGCGATCCGCGTACCACTGGCCGAACTTGGTGAACTGGCTGCTCTTCTCCTTGTAACCGAGTTCCTGCCGCACCGTCTTCAGCAGCTCGTCCGCGATCGAGTCCAGGGCGACTCCTCCCAGAAAACCGACAAATCACGATGGACTGTAGTAGCGCCATCGCGAAAGTGCGCGTGTCATTCGGAAAGTGTCTTGCTATGAGCCGAAATTTCGGCTACGTGACTGCTGAGGCTGGTGTGACTCGCTACTACGATGGCTAGGCGCCGGCGCCCACGCGGAAGATGCCCGCGTCTCCCGCGCCCGGCGCGACCACGTCGGCCACGACCACGGTCACGTTGTCCGGCGAGCCGCCCTCGTTGGCCAGATCGATCAGACGCTGGACGGCCGCGGCCGGGTCTGCCACCGTGGTCAGCACCTCGTGCAGGACCTCGGGCCCGAGCACGGTCGTGAGCCCGTCGGAGCAGAGGAGGTAGCGATCATCAGGCTCGGCTTCACGCAGCGCCATGTCCGGCTCCGCCCGGCCCTCGCTGCCCAGCACGCGCAGCACCATGGAACGACGGGGATGCACGGCGGCCTGGTCCTCCGTTATCCGTCCTTCGTCCACCATCGACTGCACAAGTGTGTGATCCTTGGTCATCTGGTAGAGAGCACCATCGCGAAGCAAGTATCCGCGGGAGTCACCGAGATGAGCCAGGGCGAACCGGTAGCCGTCCCACAGCATGGCGGTCACCGTGGTCCCCATCCCCCTGCGGGCGGGGTCGATGTCGGCCAGCTCGACCAGCCTGCGCGCCGCCTCGTGCACGGCGCCCTCCAGGGCCGCCTCCAGGTCGGAGCCCGTCTCGGGAAGCGTGGCATCCAGCTCGCGCATGACGGCGATCGCCGCCGAGCTCGCCAGCTCGCCGGCCGCGTGTCCACCCATCCCGTCAGCCACCACGAGCAACCGGCCGCTCGCATAGCCAGAATCCTCGTTCTGCTCCCTGCGGCGGCCCACGTCTGATCCGGCGGCATAGCGGATGTTGTGCTTCATACCTAGCAGTAAATCATTGGTTGAAAGACTTCACAAGCAGATGCGCTGAAGACTCTTGTGAACTACTGTGGGCTCCATGAGCCACGACCCGACCGTCAATGCCGGGGACATCGCCCGGCTCGCCGGTGTCGGGCGTGCCGCGGTGAGCAACTGGCGCCGTCGCCACGACGACTTCCCCCAGCCCATCGGCGGCACCGCCAACCAGCCGCTGTTCTCCCTGCGGCAGGTCGAGTCGTGGCTGCGGCGCTATGGGAAGTCCTACCAGGTCTCCCTGGGAGATCGGGTGTGGCAACGCCTGAAAGCCGCGGGCGATTTGCGGCTGGGCGAGCTGGTGGCCCAGGCCGGAGCCCTGCTCACCAGGGCCTCCGCCGCCGCGAGTGACGGCGCGGGATCCCATGACGACGCGCTGGGCGTCCGCGATCCCCGCGTGGCCGGCGAGCTGGAGCCCGAGCTGGCGGGGCTCGTTCTCGAACTGGGTGAGCAGCACGGCGCGCGGGCCGCGTACGAGTTCCTGTGCGAGCGTTATCTCGAAGCCCACTCGCGGCAGTTGTCCATCACCCGCGAGGACGTCGCCGCGCTGATGGTCCGGCTCGTGAGCGCCGACGGCTCGACCCTGTTCGACCCGGCCTGCGGCGTCGGCACGCTGCTGCTCTCCCCCGCCGGCGCGGCGCGGGTGCTCGGCCAGGAGCTCAGCGAGACCTCGGCCGCCATCGCCGCCGCCAGGCTGCGGCTGCGCGGCCTGGCGGCCAGGGTCGTGGCCGGCGACGCCATGCGTCACGACGGCTTCGCCGGCGAGCGGGCCGACGCGGTCGTGTGCGACCCGCCGTTCAACGAGCGGGCCTGGGGCTACGAGGAGCTGACCGGCGACCCGCGCTGGGAGTACGGCCTGCCGCCCCGTGGCGAGCCCGAGCTGGCCTGGGTGCAGCACTGCCTCACCCACGTCAAGCCGCGCGGCCTGGTCGCCATCCTGAT
>NZ_BAAAMU010000021.1:111741-126698 GCF_039529435.1 Nonomuraea maheshkhaliensis | reverse complement strand
GGGGGGGGGGGGGGGGGGGGGGCGGGGGGGGGGGGGGGGGGGGGGGGGGGCCGGGGGGGGGGGGGGGGGGGGGGGGGGGGGGCTTGAGCAGCGTGGCGCCGGCCACGGCCGCCATCGTGACGACCGCGGCCGCGGCGGTCGCCGCCGCCCCGATGAGGAGCGGCCGCCGCCCGTTCTCGCGCGGCGGCGCGGGCAGCGGCGCCATCGGCTCCTGGCCCTCCGCCACCCGCTGCAGCAGGTACGCCGCCGAACGCGGATCGGGACGTTCGTGCGGCTCGCGGGCCAGCATGCGCATGAGCACCGGCCCCAGGCTCCCGGCGCGGACCGGCGGCCGGGGCGGCAGGGTCAGCGCGTCACGCAGCACCGCCATGGGAGAGGTGCCGACGTAGGGGGCCTGGCCCTCGACGGCGGAGTACAGGGTGGCGGCCAGCGACCACAGGTCGGAGGCCGGGCCGCCGCGCTCGCCGCGCAGCCGTTCCGGGGCGATGTAGCCGGGCGAGCCGATGAGCAGGCCCGACTCGGTGATCGTGGCCAGGTCCTCCAGCCTGGCGATGCCGAAGTCGGTCAGCACTATCCGCCCGTCGTCGGACAGGAACACGTTGGCCGGCTTCACGTCGCGGTGCTGGATGCCGTGAGCGTGCGCGGTGGACAGCGCGTCCAGCACCCGCAGCCCGAGCGCCGCCACCCGCTCCGGCGCCCAGGGGCCCTCGGCGGCCACCGCGTCCTTCAGGTCGCGGCCCTTCAGCAGCTCCATGACGATCCAGGGCATGCCGTTATGGGTGAGCACGTCGTGGATCTTGATGATCTCGGGATGGCGCAGCTGGGCGGCGGCCTGGGCCTCGCGGGTCGAGCGTTGCAGCGCCTCCTCGCGCTCGGCGGGGGAGAGCGAATCGGGGAGCCGTACCTCCTTGATCGCGACCTCGCGGTCGAGGAGTTCGTCGTGGGCGTGCCAGATGGTCCCCATGCCTCCTTGACCGAGCGCTCCGAGCACGCGGTAGCGGGAGGCGATTCTCTCTTCCGGAAGTCCAGGCACAATGGCAACAGTATTGAGACCCCCTTTCACTTCGCTATATTTCGCCCCAATCCCTGTGACGACCGACCCACGGAGCGAATATGACCACAGGACCTCCCGTGCCTCCCGCGTCGTACTGGCCGGACGGGGGCAGCACGCGGCCGGCGACGTCGAAGCCGCCGGGCTGGGCGGTGGGCATCATGTCCGCGTCCGCGGTGGTGGCGCTGATCGGCGGCGTGGTCCTCGCCACGCGCGACGCGGGCGGCGGCACGCCCATCGCGGAGCCTCCCGCCAAGGTGGACCTTCCCGTCACCCCGCCCACCGACCGGCCGTCCCCTGGGCCTTCGCTGGATCCCCCGTCCTCCGCCCCGGAGCGGACCGCAGAGGCATCCCCCTCCGCGACCGCCACCTCCACCTTCGCGCCGGTCGCGGACGTGCCCGAGGTGTGCGACATGCTGCCGGAGAGCCTGACGTCGCGGCTGGCGCCCAAGAGCGCGTCGGCGCCGGGCGTCGCCAAGGACGGCTACGGCGCCAAGCGGAAGGACTGCCGGTGGGACCAGAAGGGGTACCACATGGTGGGCGGCTACAACCTGTCGCGGTCGATCAACGTCAAGGTCAACGCCTTCCAGGATCATGACAACGCCCTGGAGGACGCCGACTTCATGTGGGACTCGATGCGCGACTTCTCCGGGCAGACGCGAGAAGATCCGTACAACACGAAATATGGGGAGATCAAGGAGGTCTCCGGGCTGGGCGACGCGGCGTACATGATCTACAGCGAGCACACCGTCCGGCGCACCGCGACCGCCTGGATCTACGTCGTCCGGGGGAACGCGACGCTCGACATCAGGTTCACCGGCGTCGACAACAAGGGCCGCGAGATCCTCTCCAACGAGAACAGCCGGCCGGTGCCGGAGGAGGAGATGCTCAAGGGCGTGGAGGAGATCGCCAAGGAGGTCCTCAAGGGCCTGTCCTGACCGAACCCCCCTGGCCGATCCGGCCGCTTCTCATGACCGGTGTACGGTGCGTCGCCAGGCGGCGGGATAGCATGACATTGCCTTCCTGATCCACCGCACGATCGCGGGGATGTGTTCATGCCCTCAGGAGCACGCGACGGCCCCGAGACGGTCCGTCCTACGCCCGAGTCCGACCTGGGTGTGCTGTTACGCGCCTGGAGGGAGCGGGCGCTGCTGACCCAGGACCAGCTTGCCGCGCGGGCGGGGCTCAACGTCCGTACGGTGCGCCGGCTGGAGACCGGCGAGTTGCGCCGCCCGCGCAGTGCCTCGGTGCGCCTGCTGGCGGAGGCGCTCGACCTGGGCGAGGCGGACCTGGCGACGTTGAAACGCCTCGCGGCCGGCGATCCGCGCACCCCGCGCGGGGCCTGGACGCCGCCGCACCAACTGCCCGCCGACGCGGCCGCCTTCGTCGGCCGCACCCGCGAACTGGCCCTCGTCAGCGCGACGCACCACCCCGCAGATCGTGCGGAGATGGCGGGCACGGTGGACCACGCGGGCACGACGGGCGCGGCGGACCCCGTGGGCAGGGCGGGGATGGCGATGGTCGTCGCCATCGACGGCATGGCGGGCGTCGGGAAGACCGCGCTTGCCGTGCACGCCGCCCACCGCGTGGCCGCTCGCTTCCCCGACGGTGACCTGTTCATGGACCTGCACGGTCACACCCAGGGGGTGCCGGCGGCCGACCCGGCGCAGACGCTGGCCCGCCTGCTGGAGGCGCTGGGCGTCCCCGGGGAGGCGGTCCCCCAGGACGCCGGCGACCGGGCCGCCCTCTATCGCAGCATCCTGGCCGACAGGAAGATGCTGATCGTGCTGGACAACGCCGCCGACGAGGCCCAGGTCAGTCCGCTGCTGCCGGGCGCGGGGGGCTCGCTGGTGCTGATCACGAGCAGGCGGCGGCTGGTCGGCCTGGACGAGGCCAGGACGATCTCGGTGGACGTCCTGCCGGTCGCGGAGGCGATCGCGCTGTTCACCGGCACCGCGGGCGAGGAGCGGGTGGCGGGCGCGTCGCGGGAGGTGCTGGCCGAGGTCGTACGGCGGTGCGGCCTGCTGCCGCTGGCGATCCGGCTGGCCGCGGCCCGGCTGAAGGCCCATCCCGCCTGGAGCGTGCGGCATCTGCTCGAACGCCTGGAGGAGCACCAGCGGCTGCTGAGCGAGCTGCACGCGGGCCGGCGCAGCATCGCCGCCGCGCTCGACCTGTCCTACCGGGAGCTCAGCGGCGCCGAGCAGCGCGCGTACCGGCTGCTGGCCCTGCACCCGGGGGCCGACATCGCGGCCGAGGCCGCCGCCGCGCTGCTGGCCGTCCCCGCCGCCCGCGCCACCGCGACCCTGGACCGGCTGCTGGAGGCGCACCTCCTGCAAGAGCCCAATCCGGGCCGCTACCGCTTCCACGACCTGGTCCGCGCCCACGGCGCCGAGCGGGTGGCCGGCGAGCCGGAGACCGATCGGCGCGCCGCCATGACCAGGCTGCTCGACCACTACGGCCGGGCCGCGTCGGCCGCGACGGACCTGCTCTACCCCTATGACCCCAGCCCGCCCCCGCCCCGCCCCTCCGGCACGGCCCGGTTCGGAGCGCCCTTGTCCAAAGCGGTCGCACCCGGCCGAGCCCCAGCCGGCGTGGCCATGCCGGACGCGGGCGCGGCCACCGCGTGGCTGGACGCCGAGCTGCCCAATCTGCTCGCCCTCGCCCAGCACGCCGCCGACCACGACTTCCCCGGCCATCTCCAGCACCTGTCCGCCACCCTGCACCGGTGCCTGCGCGGCCGGGGCCGTAACGCCGAGGCCGAGTCCCTGCACGCGCGGGCCCTGTCCGCCGCCCGCGACCTGGGCGACAGCGCGGGGGAGATGGAGGCGCTGCTGCGGCTGGGCGAGATCAGGAGCGTGTCCAGCCGGTACGAGGCCGCCGTCGCCGACACCACGGACGCCCTGCGGATCGCCCGCGCCATCGGCGCCGAGGCCGGCGAGCTGCGCGCCCTGTACGGCCTGGGCGTCAGCACCGGCTCCCGGGGCCGGTTCCCCGAGGCCGTGGCGTACTACACCCGTGCCCTGGAGATCGCCCGGACCATCGGGCACCGTACCGGTGAGCTGGACGCGCTGATCGGCTTCGGCAACGCGCACCGGGCGATGGGGGAGCCCGAGCAGGCGGCCCGCGCGCTGACCCGGGCGCTGGAGATCGCCCGCGTCACCGGCCACCGCATCGGCGAGCTGCGCGCGCTGAACGGTCTCGGCCGCATCCACCTCGCGGCCGGCGACCACGGGGCCGCAGCCGCCTGCCTGGGCCGGGCCCTCGACCTGGCCCGCGCCACCGGCCACCGGCTGGGCGAGCTCAGCGGCCTGACCGCGCTCGGCCTCCTGCACCGCGGCCAGGGACGGCTTGAGGCGGCCGTGGGCTGCTACCGGCGGGTCCTTGAGATCGCGAGTGAGATCGGCAATCGCAACTGGCAGTTCGAGGCCATCCACGGCCTCGGCCGGCTGCACCACGACCTCGGCCGCCCCGGCGAGGCGCTGGAGAGCCACCGTACGGCCCTGGCGCTGGCCTCCGACCTGGGCCAGCGCGGCGACCAGGCCCGCGCCCACGACGGCCTGGCCTGCGCCGGTGCCGCACTCGGCCGCCCCGACCTGGCTCGCCACCACTGGTCCCAGGCCCTGGCCATCCTGACCGGCCTCGGCGCCGACCGCGCCGAGGAGGCCGGCGTCGACGCGGAGAGCATCCGCGCCCGCCTGGCCGAAGTGAGGCCGGAGGTCACTCCACGTACCGGAAGATGAACGGCGCCACCAGCCCGATGAGGGCGAGCGCCTCGGTGAGGACGAAACCCAGGAGCATGTTCTGGCGAATGAGTCCGTACGCCTCGGGCTGACGCGCGATGGCCTGCACGCCCTGGCCGAAGATGATGCCGACGCCGATTCCCGGCCCTATCGCGGCCAGGCCGTAACCGATGGCTGTGACGTTGCCGGAGATTTCCGCGAGAAACCGCACCCTGCCGCCCTTTCGCTGCCGGAGGAAGTGAAATGCGCTTAATGGCAGTTGATCTCGGGGAGGCGGGATGTGACATATTCGCCGACGCCAATTTTCCGGCGAACATGTCGTCGAACGCCCCGATGGACAGAAGCCTGCCGATAGGGAACTCAGCGGCGGACGCGGTATCGCAGGTGCAGCACCCGGTCGCCCCGGATCACCGTGTGCGGATCCTCCAGCAGGTGCTGGGCGTCGATCGGCCCGAAGTAGCGCCGGCCAGAGCCGAAAACCACGGGCACCACGTCCATCGCCACCTCGTCCACCAGGCCGAGCGCGAGTGCCTGGCCGCCGACGTCGCCGGCCGCCACGGCGACCGTGCGCTCGCCGGCCAGCTCCGCGGCCTTGGCCACCGCCTGCGCCACGTCGCCGATGAAATGGTACGACGCCTCGGGGTGCCATCCTTCCGGCTTGGGCCGGTGCGACACGACGACCACGTGGTCACCCGCCGCCGGCCTGCCCTCCCAGCCGTTGGTGAGGTCGAACAGCCGTCGCCCGATCACCATCGACCCGATGCCCTCCCAGACCGGCCGGACGTAGCCGGCCGAGGCCCGCGAGACCTTGAACGGGCCGCCTTCGACGAGGTCGGCGTCGCCGTTGAAGTACCAGTCGAACAGCGGGCCGACCTCGTCCTTCGCATCGGCGATGAAACCGTCGACCGAAACGACGTTGTGCATGATGACCGTGCTCATTCGCATCTCCTTTGCGCCGTGTTCCGCTCTCACCAGGGCGTCGAACGGAGGAACGCCGGATCGACATCCGGCGCGACGAATTTCGGAGAATTCTTTCCGGAGGCGGCACCGAGTGCGGCGGAAAGGCTCCCCTAGGGGTGATTCCCGAGGCCTGGGGTGGTACGCGCGACCCCCGGCGTACATGCGAAGACGTAGGCTGACTGCCTCCCTCAGCCTGACGTTTCCCGGCGCCGGTTTCGCGACGCTGAACGCAGACGAAATCGACGACCTCGACGAAGGAGCCCGGGATGAACGCCGCCATCGACACCATGATCTCCAGACTGGCCGCCTGGCTGAGCCGGCACAGCATCGACGTCCTGCGCGTCAGCCTCGGGCTGGTCTTCGTGGCCTTCGGCACGCTCAAGTTCTTCCCAGGAGTCAGCCCGGCGGAGGCCCTGTCCGTGGCCACGCTGGAGAAGCTGTCCCTGGGCCTGCTGTCGGGCTACGCGGCGCAGGCCGTGATCGCCGCCATGGAGGTCTTCATCGGCCTCACGCTGGTGACCGGCAAGCTGCTCAAGACCGGCCTCGTGGTGCTGATCGGCGCGCTGGCCGGGTTCTTCGCCCCGTACGCGCTCTTCTTCACCGACCTGTTCCCCGGCGCCCCGACGCTGGAGGCGCAGTACATCTTCAAGGACATCGTCCTGGCCGCCGCGGCCATGGTGATCGCGGCCCGCGCGCTGGGCGCCCGCCTGGTCCCGGTCCGCGAGCCCCAGGAGCGGGTTCACGACCTCCGGCAGCGGGCAGCGGCCTAGGCGACAGGACGCGGCGGTGCCTTCCGGACCTGGTCCGGGGAGCGCCGCCCCGCTTCCCGGCGGCCCGGCGACGTGCTCGCCGGGCACTTCACCGTGATGGACTTCGACCCCGCGCTGCTCTACGCCGCCGAGCTGGACGCCTTGACCGGCGCGGACGACGGGCGCGACGAGCCCTTGACCCACAGGTAGCTGCCGGGACGGCGACGCTCCAGCCGCAGCGACCCGACCGTGAACCGGCACACCAGCTCCTTCACCCAGGCGGCCACCCGGCCGCTCAGGATCCACTCCACCGGCGAGTCGTCGGCCCTGACGAACTGGATCAGCCCGTCGCGCCGCCCCAGGCTGACGCACTGGATCAGGTACCGGAACCGGAACGGCCGCGCGGCCCGGCCGGCGGCCCTGGCGTTGACGACGTCGGCCGCGTGCGCCGCGATCGGCATCCCGGCCGCGCACGACATCCGGGACGTCCCGCCGGTCACTTGCACGGCCGCCGCGTCGCCGACCACGTACACCTCGGGATGCGACACCGACCGGAGCGTCTCGTCCACCAGCGCCCGCCCGCGCGAATCCACGGCCAGCCCCGCCTCGGCGGCCAGCGGTGGCACCACGAACGACGCCGCCCAGACCACCACGTCGGCCGCCACGTCGCCCCGATCCGTCCTGACCACGCCGGGGCCGGCGCCCGTCGCCCGCGTCGCCGCGTGCGTGCTTACGCCGAGCCGGGTCAGGGTGCGGGCCAGATGCCGCCTGCCCTTCCCCGACAGGCCGGCGCCCGGCTCGCCGCCGGTGACCAGCGCCACCTGCCAGGACGGATAGCTCTCGGCCAGCTCCGCGGCCATCTCGACGCCGGTCAGCCCGCCGCCGACCACGGCCACCCGGCCGCCGCCCCCTTCGAGCCGGGTGCGCAGCTCGGCAGCCGTCTCGGCGGTGTAGGCGTGCTCGGCGACGCCGGGGGCGCTCACGTCGGTCCCGCTGCCGAGGGCGTACACGAGCGTGTCGTACGGGAAGACGCGCCCGTCGTCCGTGCGCACCCGCCGCGCTTGGAGGTCGATGCCGCTCACCCGCGCCTGGACCGTGGCGATGCCGGTGCCTCTGGTCAGCTCGGCCAGCGGGATCGTCACGCCGGGCCGTCCCGCCGCCAGCTCGTGCAGCCTGATCCGCTGCTTGAACGACGAGTCCGCGCTGATCAGGGTGATCCGGTGGCCGCGGTCCAGCCGCAGCGCCGTCGTGAGACCCGCGTAGCCCGCTCCGATGACCAGGATGTCCATATCCGCCTCCTTGAGAATCTCAACTGCGGGACAGACGGCACGGCGCGGGAGAACGTGAGCGTGAGACGTGTCACACCCAGTGAGCCGGCCGGGTCACACCCCGGCCAGCTTGGCCGGGTTCCGTACGTGGAGCACCTCGGTGATGCGCCCGTCGGCGACGGTGAAGGCCAGCACGGAGTCCACCGTGCCGTCGGCGTTCCTGACCACCACGCCGGGAGCGCCGTTGACCTCGGCCAGCTCGGAGGTCATGCCCGCGTACCAGCGCTCGATCACGCCCCGCACCAGCATGGTCACCCGCCGCGCCCCCACCACGGGCACCAGCGCCGCGCCGACCACGCCGCCGCCGTCGGCCCGCCACACCACGTCGGGGTCGAGCACCGCGACCAGCCCGCGCAGGTCGCCGGTGACCGCGGCGGCGGTGAACGCCGCCACCGCCTTACGGTGGGCCACCCGGTCGCCGGAGCGGCGCGGCGCGTACTCGCGCACCCGCCCGCGCGCCCGCGAGGCGAGCTGCCGCACCGCCTCGTCACTGCGCCCGAGCACACGGGCGATCTCGTCGAACGGCACCGCGAACACGTCGTGCAGCACGAACGCGACCCGCTCGGCCGCCGACAGCCGCTCCAGCACGGCCAGCAGGGCCAGGCTGACCGATTCGTCCATGGTGGCCCGGTCTTCCGGGCCCGGCTCCCGCACCACCGGCTCGGGCAGCCACTCCCCGACGTACGACTCGCGCCGCGCCCGGGCGGAGGTGAGCGCGTCGTAGCAGATCCGGCTCACGGTCGTGGTCAGATAGGCGCGCACGTCCTCGACGACGCCGGGATCCGCCCGCTGCCAGCGCAGCCACGCCTCCTGGAGCGCGTCGTCGGCGTCGGCGCGGGTGCCCGTGATCCGGTACGCCACCCCCCACAGGTGGGAGCGGTGGGCCTCGAACGCCGCCAGCCGTGCGGCTTCACCATCCTGCACGAGGCCCACCCTGGGTCCGGACAGCGGAGCACGTCAACTCGCCCCTCATGAGCCGAAGGCGCGCCGGTAGGCGGCGGGGCTGACGCCGGTCGTCTTCTTGAACCGGTCGCGGAAGGCGGTCGGCGAGCCGAAGCCGACCTGGGCGCCGATGCGCTCGACGGGGTGGCGGGTGCTCTCCAGCAGGTGCTGCGCCTGCCGGATGCGGGCGCGGTGCAGCCACCGCAGCGGGGTCGTGCCGGTCTGCTCGCGGAAGCGGCGGATCAGCGTACGGGTGCTCATCCGGGCCTGGACCGAGATGTCGTCCAGCGTGAGAGGGCGGGCGAGGTTGTCCTGGAGCCAGGTGAGCAGCGGCTCCAGTTCGGCGCCCCGGGGCGTGACCTGGTGGTCGTGCGCGATGAACTGGGCCTGCCCGCCCTCGCGTTCCAGCGGCATGACCGACAGCCGGGCGGCGTCGGCGGCCACGGCCGAGCCGTAGTCGCGGCGGATCAGGTGCAGGCACAGGTCCAGCCCGGCGGCGGCGCCGGCCGAGGTGAGGAACTGGCCGTGGTCGACGTACAGGACGTCGGGGGCGACCTCCAGCCGCGGGTGGTCGGCGGCCAGCCGGTCGGCCAGGATCCAGTGGGTGGTCACCCGCAGGCCGTCCAGGAGCCCGGTCGCGGCCAGGGGGAACGCGCCGGAGCAGATGGAGGCCATGCGGGTGCCGTCCGCGGCGGCCGCGCGCAGCGCGCCGCGGACGGCGCCGGGCAGCGGATCGAACGGCGTCGCCGTGCCCGGCACGATGATCGTGTCCGCGCCCTTGAGCCCGTCGAGACCCCAGGGCGCGCGCAGCGTGAACGCCCCGGCGTCGATCTCCGGCCGCTGCGCGCACACCCGGATCCGGTAGCCGGGCCGGCCGTCGGGCAGCCGCGCCCGGCTGAAGGTCTCGATCGGGGTGGACAGGTCGAACGGGATCACCTGGTCGAGTGCGAGGACCGCGACGGTGTGCATGGCGCGAACCTACCTCCGCGCACGGCCGGTCCCGAGCCCGCCCTCGGCTGTGACCTGGCCAGAAAAGCCTGGCACTTTTCCGTTGGCAGCCGCCGTCAGCGCCGGGGCAGATGCTCAGTGGCGGCCGGCCTCCGGCGCCAGACCAGGTGCTCAGCGGCCGATCGGGTGCCAGACCGTCTTGATCTCCAGGAACGGGCGGATCCGCGACAGCCCGGGATCGGCGTCGGCCCAGTCGTCGCGGCCCGGCCGCAGCACCCGCTTGAGCGTGCCGGCCGCCAGCTCCTCCAGCTCGGCCGCGAGAGCGCCGGCGCCGGTCAGGTCCAGGGCGTTCACGTCGGCGTGCCCGGCCAGCGGCGGGGCCAGCTCGGCGACGCGGCCGGTCAGGATGTTCGCCACGCCGCCCGGCAGGTCGGAGGTGGCCAGCGCCTCGGCCAGCGTCACGGCCGGCAGCGGGACGCGTTCGCCCGCCACCAGGACGGCCGTGTTGCCCGAGGTGATCACCGGCGCGAGCACCGACACGAGCCCGAGCAGCGAGGAGGAGGCGGGGGCGAGCACGCCCACGACGCCGGTCGGCTCGGGGTCCGAGACGTTGAAGTAGGGGCCGGACACCGGGTTCGCGCCGCCGAGCACCTGACCGATCTTGTCGGCCCACCCGGCGTAGTAGACCCAGCGGTCCACCGCCGCCGACACCAGCGCCTGCGCGCGGCCCGCCTTCACGCCCTCGGCCGCGGCCACCTCGGCGGCGAACTGGTCGCGCCGCCCCTCCATCATCTCGGCGATCCGGTAGAGGATCTGCCCCCGGTTGTACGCGGTCCGCCCCGACCAGCCCGGGAACGCCTTCCGCGCCGCCACCACGGCGTCGCGCACGTCCTTGCGCGAGGCCAGGGCCGCGTTGGCGAGGTGATCTCCGGCCGCGGACGTCACGGGATACGACCTCCCTGATTCCGAGCGCGGGAACGCGCCGCCGATGTAGAGCTTGTACGTCCTGCGCACGCCGACCCGCGCCACCGTCGTCGTCTCACCCACGGAGATACGCCTCCAACCCGATCAATCCGCCCTCGCGGCCGTATCCCGACTCCTTGTAACCGCCGAACGGGCTGGCCGGGTCGAACACGTTGAACGTGTTGGACCACACCACCCCGGCCCGCAGCCGGGCCGCGGTCCACAACATCAGCGAGCCCTTCTCCGTCCACACCCCCGCCGACAGCCCGTACGGCGTGTTGTTCGCCTTGGCCACGGCCTCCTCCGGCGTTCGGAAGGTGAGCACCGACAGCACCGGCCCGAAGATCTCCTCGCGGGCGATCCGGTGCGCCTGCGTGACGCCGGTGAACACGGTGGGCGGGAACCAGTAGCCGCGCTCGGGCAGCGCGCAGGCCGGCGACCAGCTCGTGGCGCCCTCGGCCTCCCCCGCGGCGGACAGCTCGCGGATCCTGGCGAGCTGGGCGGCCGAGTTGATCGCCCCGATGTCGGTGTTCTTGTCCAGCGGGTCGCCGAGCCGCAGCCGCCCGATCCTGGCGCGCAGCCGGGCCGGCAGCTCCTCGGCGATCGACTCCTGTACCAGCAGCCGCGAGCCCGCGCAGCACACGTGGCCCTGGTTGAAGAAGATGCCGGTGACGATCCCCTCGACGGCCTGGTCGAGTGCGGCGTCGTCGTAGACGATGTTGGCGCCCTTGCCGCCCAGTTCGAGGGTGAGCCGCTTGTCCGTGCCCGCCACCGCGCGGGCGATCTGCCGGCCCACCTCGGTCGAGCCGGTGAAGGCCACCTTGTCGGCGTCCGGGTGGGAGACCACGGCCCGGCCGGTGTCGCCGGCGCCGGTCACGATGTTGACCACGCCGGGCGGCAGCTCCGCCTCCTGGCAGATCTCGGCGAAGGCCAGCGCCGTCAGCGGCGTGGTCTCGGCCGGTTTGAGCACGACCGTGTTCCCGGTGGCCAGCGCGGGCGCGACCTTCCACGCCAGCATCAGCAGCGGGAAGTTCCACGGGATGACCTGCGCGGCCACGCCCAGCGGCCGGGCGCCGCCGAACCCCGCGTGGGCCAGTTTGTCCGCCCAGCCGGCGTAGTAGAAGAAGTGGGCCGCGACCAGGGGCAGATCGACGTCCCTCGTCTCCTTGATCGGTTTGCCGTTGTCCAGCGACTCCAGCACGGCCAGCTCGCGGGCACGTTCCTGGATGATGCGGGCGATGCGGAACAGGTACTTGCCGCGCTCGGCGCCCGGCAGCGACGACCAGACGGTCTCGTACGCCCGCCGCGCCGCGGCGAACGCCCGCTCCACGTCGGCCTCGCCGGCGGCGGCCACCTCGGAGAGCGGCTCCTCGTCGGCCGGGTTGACGGTGACGATGCGCTCGTCGCTCTTGGCCTCGACGAACTCCCCGTCGATGAACAGGTCGTACGACGGCCGGACGGACACGATGGAACGTGACTCCGGCGCGGGCGCGTACTCGAAGATCTCCACGCCTCTCCCTAGTCGATGGTGTAGTAGTCGGGCCCGGAGTAGTGCCCGGTGGCGAGCTTGGTGCGCTGCATGAGCAGGTCGTTCAGCAGCGTCGACGCGCCGAGCCGGAACCAGGCGGGGTCCAGCCAGTCGTCCCCGGCGATCTCCTTGACCAGCACCAGGTAGCGGATGGCGTCCTTGGTGGTACGGATGCCGCCGGCCGGCTTCACCCCGGCCTGCCGCCCGGTCGCGGCCCGGTAGTCCCTGACCGCCTCCAGCATGATCAGCGTGACCGGCAGCGTGGCGGCGGGGGAGACCTTGCCCGTCGAGGTCTTGATGAAGTCGGCCCCGGCGTGCAGCGCCAGCCAGGACGCCCGGCGCACGTTGTCGTAGGTGACCAGCTCGCCGGTCTCCAGGATGACCTTCAGGTGCGCCTGGCCGCACTGCTCCTTGACGGCGGTGATCTCGTCGAAGACCTTGCCGTGGTCGCCCGCCAGGAACGCCCCCCGGTCGATGACCATGTCGATCTCGGTGGCTCCGGCGGCCACCGCCGCGCGGGTGTCGGCCAGCTTGACCTCCAGCGACGTACGTCCTGCGGGGAAGCCGGTGGCGACCGAGGCGAGCCCGACGCCGGTGCCGGCCAGCGCCTGCGCGGCGGTGGCGATCATGTCGGGGTAGACGCAGAGCGCGGCCACCGAGGGCGCGGTGGGGTCGGCGGGATCGGGCCGCACGGCCTTGGCCGCCAGCGCGCGCACCTTGCCGGGGGTGTCCGAGCCTTCCAGCGTGGTCAGGTCGACCATCCGGATGGCCAGGTCGATCGCCTGCCGCTTCGCGGTCGTCTTGATCGACCGGGTGGCCAGATCGGCGGCCCTGCGGGCCACGCCGACCTCGTCCACACCGGGCAAACCGTGCAGAAAGCCCTTAAGGGACAGAGTGTCAGGCACGGGCGCCACGCCTTTCGATGAGCAGGTTGAGCACAAGGGCGACCAGCAGGATGAGACCGGTCACCACCATCTGGAAGAAGGAGCCGAGGCCGAGCAGGTTGCACAGGTTCCGCAGCACCGACAGCAGCAGCACGGCCACGAACGTGCCGAACACGCCGCCCCGCCCGCCGAACAGGTTGGTGCCGCCGAGCACCACGGCCGCGATGGCGTCCAGTTCCAGCCCGTTGAACGCGGTGGGCTGGCCCACGGTCAGGCGGGAGGTGAGCAGCACCCCGGCCAGCGCGGCCAGCCCGCCCGACACGGCGAACACGGTCGTGATCACCCCGCGCACCGGCAGCCCGGACAGCCGGGCCGCCTCCTTGTTGCTGCCGACCGCGTAGACGTACTCGCCGAACGTGGTGCCGCGCAGGATCCCGGCGGCGAGCAGGGTGACCATCACGAAGATGATCCCGACGATCGGCACGTAACCGATGAACCCGCCGCCGAGCAGCTGGAACGTCTCAGACCCGCCGGCCTCGGCCGGCTTGCCGTCGGTCAGCAGGAACGTGAGCCCGCGCACGGCGGTGAGCCCGGCCAGCGTGGTCATGAACGACGGCAGCGTCAGGTACGCCGACATCCCGCCCATGAACGCGCCGAACGCCGCCCCGGCGACGATGCTGAGCAGGATCGCCGGCAGGACCGGCACGCCCGAGGTCATGAGCAGCGCGACCGTCATCCCGCCGAAGGCCGCCACGCTGCCCACGGACAGGTCGATGCCCGCCGTCAGCACCACCATGGTCATGCCGATGGCGACGATCCCGGTCAGCGACGACTGCTGCAGCAGGTTGGCGATGTTGCGGCCGGTGAGGAACTGCGGGGCCAGCAGCGAGGCGACCACGCACAGCCCGAGGAAGACCAGCAGCAGATTGGACTTGACGATCAGGTCGGCGCCGCGGCGCGAGCGCGTGCCGCGTTCCCCCGTGGCCGTGGTCACCGAGGATCCGATGGATGCGGTCATGGTGTCGCTCCTGTGATGACGGTGTGCGCGATGACGTTCTCGGCGCTGACCCGGGGATCGAAGCGCGCGACGTTGCGGCCCTCGTACAGGACCTGGATCCGGTCGGCGTTGGCGGTCAGCTCGTTGAGCTCGCTGCTGGCGAGCAGGACGGCAACGCCCTGGTCGGCGAGGTGACGCACCTGGCGGTAGAGGTCGGCCTTGGCGCCCACGTCGAGCCCGCGCGTGGGTTCGTCCAGCAGCAGGACCCTGATGCCGCCGCGGGTGATCCACTTGGCCAGCACCACCTTCTGCTGGTTGCCGCCGGAGAGCTGGCCGACGAGCTGCCCCGGCCCGGCCGACCTGACGCCGAGGTCGGCCAGGGCGGGCGCGGTCAGGCGCCGTCCGAGCCGGCCGGGCAGCAGCCACGGCGGTTTGCCGAGGGCGCCGACGGCGGCGTTGCGGCTCACCGACAGGCCCAGCATCAGCCCCTGCTCCTTGCGGCTCTCCGGCACCAGCGCGAGCCCGGCCCGCACGGCCGCGGCCGGGCTGCCCGCCTTGAGCGGGCGGCCGTCCAGGCGGGCCGAGACCTGCGCCTTGATGTCGCCGAACAGCGCCCGCAGGAGTGTCGTGCGGCCCGCGCCGCCGAGCCCGGCGAGCCCGACCACCTCGCCTGGCCGCACCTCGATGCCGCGCACGTCGAGCAGCCCGGGTACGTGCACGCGTTCGACGCTCAGCAGCGGCTCGCCCTCGGGCGCGGGCCTGTCGGTGGCGCCGACGAGCTCCCCGGCCTCGCCGATCATGGCCGCGACGATCTCGTCCGCGCCGGTGACGGCCAGGTCGTAGACGCCGACCGCGGCGGCGGCCCGC
>NZ_BAAAMU010000021.1:0-111731 GCF_039529435.1 Nonomuraea maheshkhaliensis | reverse complement strand
AGCACGGTCGCGCGGTCGCCGATCTCCATCACCTCGTCCATCCGGTGCGAGATGAAGATCACCGAGCGGCCCTCCGCGACGAGGGACCTGATGACCTCGAACACGGCGAGCAGCTCGCTCTCGCCGAGCGTGGCGGACGGCTCGTCCATGACGATCACGCGCGCGTCGGCGGTCAGGGCCTTGGCGATGGCCGTGAGCTGCTGGGCCGCGATCGGCAGGTCCCTGACCCGCGCGGTCACGGGGAAGCGGGCGCCGACCCGGTCCAGCGCCATGCGGGCCAGCCGCGCCCGTTCTGCCCCGCGGACGAACGGCCCCAGCCTGGGCGTGCGGCCGAGCAGCAGGTTCTGCGCCACGGTGAGGTCGGGCAGCAGGTCCAGCTCCTGGTAGATCACCGCGACGCCGGCGGCCAGCCCCGCGTGCGGGGTGGCGGGCGTGTACGGCTCCCCGTCCAGCAGGATCGACCCCTCGTCCGGCCGGTACGAGCCCGACAGGATCTTCATCAGCGTGCTCTTGCCCGCCCCGTTCTCGCCCAGCAGGCAGTGCACCTCGCCGGGACGCACGCTCAGCTCGACGCCGTCCAGGGCGACGGTGCCGGGGAAACGTTTGACGATCCCGGTCATGCGCAGGCGTTCCGTGCTCATGCGGCCTCCAGGAGATGGCGGGCGTTGTGGTCGTCGGTGATCAGCACGTCGCACAGGCCGCTGGAGACGACGGCCCGGCACACGGCGCGCTTGGCCGCGCCGCTGACCAGCGCGACGGAGGTGGTGGCCGAGCGCAGCACGTCCAGGGAGAGCCCGAGCGTGCGCCCGTCCAGGGCGGGATCGACGATCCTGCCCTCGGCGTCGATGAAGCGCCCCAGCACGTCGCCGACCGCGCCCGCCCCGGCCAGCGCGCCCAGGTAGGCGGCGTCGATCTGGCCCGAGTCCACCAGCACCGAGTCGCTGTCCATGCCGCCGGGGCTGAACAGGAACAGGTCGGCGCGGGCGGCCAGGGCCAGCACGTCGGCGATGGCCCGGTCGCTCTCCAGCACCGCGCGGGTGCTCTCCTGCTCCAGGATCGCCGGGGCGGCCAGCAGCGTCGCGGTGCCGCCGCCGTGGTGGGCCATCAGGCTGGCCATGCTGTGCGCGCTCGTGGGGTGGCGCGACCGGCTGAGGGCGCCGTTGATCTGCACCACGTTGACGCCGGTGGCCCAGCCGGGGGTCAGCCCACCGGCCAGCCGGTCGAGCGTGCGGCCCCAGGAGACGCCGATCAGGCTCGGCGCGGGCCGCATCTCCATCAGGTGCTCGGCGCCCGCCGCGGCCACGCGGTCGCGCATCTGCTCGGCGTCGTCGCCGCCGACCGCGGCGACCACGACGGCGTCCCGCAGGCCGAAGCGCTCCCTGAGCGAACGTTCCAGCGTGCGGACGCGGGAGCGCGGGTGCAGCACCTCGATGCGGACGATGCCGACCTCGCGCGCCTCGGCCAGCATGCGTCCCACCTTCCAGCGGGTGAGGTGCAGCGCGGTGGCGATCTGCTCCTGGGTCTCGCCGGCCTCGTAGTAGCGGACGGCCACCTGGTAGAGCTGGTCGTCGTCGCTCATCCGCCCGGCCTCCTCCGGTCGTCGCGGCTCATGCGGTCGCCCTCCTGCGGTCGTCGCGGCTCATGCGCCCGGCCTCCGCCCGCTGAGGCGGTGGGAGATGCCGGTCGTGGCGGCGGTGGCGGCGCGGTAGTCGGCGTAGCCGTGCCGGTAGGCCGCCACGTTCCCGTCCACCGGCTCGACCGTGCGCACCTTGGGCGCGTAATGCGCCGCCGCCTCCGCCAGCGAGCCGTGCCGGCCCGAGCCGGCCGCGGCCAGCACCGAGCAGGCCCGCAGCGTGAGGTTGTCGCCGCTGACCAGGTGGACCGGCCTCCCGAGCACGTCGGCGGTGGTCTGCAGCCACAGCTCGTTGTGCTGGATGCCGCCCGACAGGAAGATCTCGTCCACCGCGATCCCGCCGTCGGTGAAGGAGTCGACGACCTGGCGGGTGCCGTACGCGACGCCTTCCACCGCCGCCCGGTAGACCTGCTCGGGCGTGCTGGCCAGGGTCAGGCCGAGCACCGCGCCGCGCAGGTGCGGATCGCGCAGCGGCGTGCGGTTGCCCATGAAGTAGTCGAGGACGATCAGTCCGTGCTCCACCGGCGGCAGCTCCGCCGCCGCCTTGATCAGCCCGCCGATCTCCGCACGCGGCCGGCCGATGAGCCCCTCGCCCGTCCACGCCAGCACGGAGCCCGCACTCACCTGACCGCCCTCGACGAGCCAGCGGCCCGTACGCAGCGCGTCCGGGTACGGCCCCCACACGGTGGCGGGGAAGACCGGCTCGGCGACCTCCGTGACGAAGGCGTTGGACGTGCCGCAGACGATCGACACCTGCCCCTCGTGCCCGCCGCCGACGGCCAGCAGCGACAGGTGCGCGTCGATCCCGCCGGACACGACGGTGGCCTGGCCCGTGATGCCGAGCTCCGCGCGGGCCTCCGCGCCCAGCGGCCCCACCGGGTCGCCGACGGGCACGATCTCGTCGGGCAGCTTGGCGGCCAGGTCGCCGATGCCGAGCGCCTCGTACAGGTCGTGCGGATGACCGGTGCCGCGCGGGTCGTAGTTGCTCTTGCAGACCGCGTTCATCCGCGAGCCCGCCCACCGCCCGGTGAGCCGCCAGACCATGTAGTCCACCGCCTCGACGATGCGGGCGGCGGCGCTGTAGGTGGCGGGCTCGTGGCGTGCCAGCCACATGGCCTTGGGCACCAGCCACTCGACCGCGTCGCGGCCGCCGGAGTACCGCAGGACCGGATGGCCGGCGCCGGCGGTGAGCTCGGACTCCTCACCGGCCCTGCCGTCCATCCAGAGCAGGGCCGGCCGCAGCGGGCGGCCGTCCCGGTCGAGCACGGCCACCGTCGAGGCCGTGGTCGCCACCGCGACCCCCTCGATCTCCGGGCCACCGGCCTCGGCGAGCGCCTGCCTGACGGCGTTCGCGCCCGCCCGCCACCAGTCGTCCGGATCCTGTTCGGCCCAGCCGGGCCGGGGGAACCGGGTCGGGTACGGGTCCGCGCCCGACCCCATGAGCGTGCCGTCGACGCCGTAGACCGCCGCGCGGGCGCCTTCGGTCCCCAGGTCGAGGGCGAGGAAGGCAGCCATCGTCACTCCTCGTTCGGCAGGAAGAGGACCTTGGAGCTGAAGATCGAGCGGTCGCCGAGGCTCGCGATCGTCGCGGGCAGCGCGTCCAGCCCCAGCTCGTGCGTGATCATGAACTTCCAGGCCAGGTCGCCCGAGGCCAGCGACCGCGCCGCCACCCGCCACTCGTCACCGGGGAAGGGCGCGGAGAAGGAGTTCCAGGCTCCGTGCAGGGTGACCTCGCGGCGCAGGAACGAGCTGAACGTGGCCTTGGGCAGCACCACGGGCTCGTGCGGGATGCCGATGAACACGGCCTCGCCGTGCCTGGCGGCCAGCGCCACGGCCTGGTCGACGGTGGCGGGCACGCCCGCCGACTCGATGACCACGTCGTAGCCGTCACCGGCCGTCTCCGCCGCGGCCTGGGCGCTGGTCGCGGTGTGCGTGGCGCCCGCCTCCGTGGCCATGGCGGCCTTCTGCTCGTTCAGCTCGACGACCAGCACCTCAGAGGCCCCGGCGAGCCTGGCCCACTGCACGGCGAACAGCCCGATGGGGCCCGCGCCCACGACCGCGACCCGCTTGCCGCCGCGCATCTTCGTCCGCCACAGGGCGTGCAGCGCGATCGCGGCCGGGTCCAGCATGGCCGCCGCGCGCGGGTCGAGGTCCGCGGGCAGCACCATCAGGTTCTCGTCCGGGACGGTGACGTACTGCGCGTACGCCCCGTCCCGGCGGCTGCCGAAGTAGCCGTAGTTCTTGCACAGGCTGAAGTGGCCCTGGCTGCAGGGTTCGCAGGCGTGACAGGGGATCAGCGGGGGCACCGTGACCAGGTCGCCCTCGCGGACGCGGCCGGTGGCGGCCAGGTCCGCGCCGAGCCGTACGACGTGGCCGGAGAACTCGTGGCCGCAGATGATCGGGAAGTGGTACGCCCCCGCGTGCAGCATGCGGGGGATGTCCGAGCCGCAGACCCCGCAGGCCGCGACGCGGACGAGCGCCTCGCCGGGACCCGGCTCCGGCACGGGCACCTGCTCGACCCTGATGTCGCCGGGGGCGTGGAGCACCGCGGCCTGCATGGTTTCCGACATCCTTGCGCCTTTCTTGCTGGGTTGCCTGGCCTGGGGTGCCAGGCCTTACTTGCTCGCCTGGGCGAACTCGCCGGAGCCCGCGTAGTCGGCCGCGTTGTCCGTGTCGATCAGCGCCGTGCCGGCGTCGATGTTCGGCTCGACCTGCTCGCCCTTCTGGACCTTGAGCACCGTCTCGACGGCCGTGGAGCCGAGGGAGATGGGGTCGTTGAGCGCGGTGGCCACGTACTGGCCCTGGGGGATCTGCTTGACCGCCTCCATGAGGCCGTCCACCCCGGCGACCAGGACCTTGTCCTTGCCGTTCTCCTTCAGCACCTGGAGCGCGCCGAGCGCCATGTCGTCGTTGTGCGCGTACACGGCGGCGACGTCGGGGTGGACCTGGAGCAGGTCCTGCATCGCGGTGACGGCCTTGGAGCGCACGTAGTCCGAGTACGGCCCCTCGACGATCTTGATCTTGGGGTTGCCCGCCACGGCTTCGTGGAAGCCGGCGCTGCGATCCCGCGCGACCGCGCCGCCCGCGTCACCACGGATCTCGATCACGGTGCCGCCCTTGTCGCCGAGCTGCTCGCTCAGCCGCTTGCCGACGAGCGCGCCCATCGCCTTGTTGTCCCGCCCGACGTGCGCGACCGCGCCTTCAGGCACCGGCCGGTCCACGGTCACGACCGGGATGCCGGCCGCCTTGGCCGCGGCGATGCCGGGCTGGACGCCCTTCGGGTCGACCGGGTTGATCAGCAGGACGTCCACCTGGCGGGTGATGAGGTCCTGGATGTCGTTGTTCTGCTTGGTGACGTCGCCGCCCGAGTCGGCGAAATAGAGCGTTCCACCGGCCTTCTTGGCGGCGGCCTCCGCGCCCTCGCGCAGCTGTACGTAGAAGGGGGACTGCTGGGTCGCCTGGCTGAAGCCGATGGCGACGGGGCCGTCGTCCTTCTGCCCGGCGGCTCCGGTGGAGCTGTCGGTGGAGCCACCGGGGGAGGTGGACACCGAGCACGCGGTCAAGGCGGTGACCAGGAGCAGGGCAGGGATTGAGAACGACCGGAATGCACTCATAGGGGCCTCCGTATGTGACGTAGGTAACGCACCGTAAGTCGGCTTTTAAACTGATCGCAACACTTGAGCCACATTTTGCTCATATGAGCATGGGTGCGAAGGTCGCTCCGGCCGGCGGCAAATTCGCAGGCCCTGACGGCCACCGGCGGCGTACGGTACTTCCGTACGCCTATAGGACGATCTTTGGAGATGAGTGATGTTCGCGGTGTCCCTGGGTGACGACGGCGCCGAGCTGCGCCCGCTCGAACCGTGGCAGGCCGGGGAGTTCCTTGCCCACATCGAGCGCGGGCGCGAGTTCATCGGCCGGCACGTCGGGCTGCCCGACCGGATCCAGGACCTGGAGTCGGCGCGGGACTTCCTGCGGGAGTACGCGCTCAAGGCCGTGGACGACACCGCCCGCATCTACGGCATCTGGGCCGACGCCAAACTCGTCGGCGGGGTCATCTTCCGCACCATGGACGTCCAGCAGGGCAACGCGGAGGCGGGCTGCTGGCTGGAGCCGTCGGCGGCGGGCAAGGGGCTGGTCACCAGGGCCGTACGCGTGATCATCGACTGGGCCGTCGAGGAGCGCGGCATCCACCGCGTGGAGTGGCAGGTCTCGGCGGCCAACGGGCCCAGCATCGCCGTGGCCCGGCGGCTCGGCATGACCAGGGACGGGGTGCTGCGCGAGAGCTATCCGCACCGGGGCGTACGGGCGGACGTGGAGATCTGGTCGGTCCTCGCGCCCGAGTGGCGGGCCCGCCGCTGACCCGCCGGACGGACGGATTCGTGGTACAGGATTTCATCTCGGCGAAACCTACGGTGAGGTCGCGCTGGGTAGAGTCCCCGCATCCTGGACAACGTTGACCCCTTCATCGGCACAGCGGCCACCGACCTGCCACGCGCCCGCGGTCTGGCCGCCACCTGGTGGTGGCCGAAACCGCAGGTGGGAAACACCCACCCGGGCGCCACGTCGCCGCTCGGCATGGTGTCGGCCTGCGCCTACTCCGGGGCTTACCCCACCGGCTACGGCCGCTACGCCAAGAACACCGAGGGCGTGCCCGAGGAGATGTACGAGCGGCTGCAGGCGTCCGGCTTCACCCACTTCCAGCAGTCCGGCACCGGCGCGATCCGCAAGTACTACAACTACGTCCGGGTCACCCCGATGGTGCAGCCACTCGACGAGCTCGGCCAGGCGTGGCCGCTGCGCGACGAGGTGGCTCAGGCGGGCTACTACGCGGCCACCCTGGACACCGGGATCCGCTGCGAGCTGACCGTCGGCGCCAAGGTGGCCGTCCATCGCTACACCTTCCCCGAGCACGGCAGCGCCCGCGTCGTCGTCGACCTGTCCTGCGGCGGCCTCGACATCGAACTCGGCCGCACCGTGCCGCTGCGGGCTCAGGTCGAGAGCGTGGGGCACGGCCGGGCCCAGGCCACGGTGGTGATGGAGGGCGTCCCGCTGTCGGTCTGCCTCGACGTCGACAGCCCGGGCTGGCGGCAGATGCTCTGGTACGACCGGCGCCTCATCGACGGCGGCACCCGCCTCGACTTCGACAGCATCCGGCACACCACCCTGCGCCCCTTCGGCCTGCTCTTCATGGGCCCGGCCACGGCGGGACAGACCATCGAGGTGCGGCTCGGATTCTCGCTGCGCGGGTGCGACCAGGCCCGGCGGAACCTGGAACGCGAGTGCGGGGCCGCCCAGCCCGCCTTCGACGCCGTACGCGGGCGCACCAGGGCCCGCTGGGCCGACCACCTCGGCCGGGTCCAGGTCGAAGGCGGCACCCCGGCCCGGCGTACCGTGATGGCGACCGCGCTCTACCACGCGCTCGTCAAGCCGTGCATCGCCGACGACGAGAGCCCGTTCTGGCCGGCCTCGGGGCCGTTCGCGTTCGACGTCTGCACCATGTGGGACATCTACAAGACGCAGCTCCCCCTGCTCGCCGCCATCGTCCCCGGCAGGGCCGCCGACCTGCTCGAATCGCTGATCAGGGTGTGCGAGGAGGAGGGCAACTTCCCCATCGGCTACCGCATGGCCCGCGGCGCGGACCGGTTCTTCCGGCAGGCCAGCGCGCTCGTGCACACCGCGCTCGCCGACGCCCACGCGCTCGGCCGGGAGAGCTTCGACTGGAACTGGGCGCTCGTGCACATGGTCGGCGACCTGCGCCGGATGTACGGCGAGGACTTCTTCGAGCACGGCCTGGTGCACCCGATCACGCACACCCTCGACCTGGCCTACGCCTACCACTGCACGGCGCAGGTCGCCAGAGCGCTCAACGACCGCGGCCTGGCCGACGACCTGGAAGAGCGCGCCCGCCAGTGGTCCAACGCCTTCGACCCCGGCACCGGGCTGCTGCGCGACTCGGAGTTCTACGAGGGCGGCAAGTGGAACTACTCCTTCCGGCTGCTGCACGACATGGCGGCGCGGATCGCCCTGGCCGGCGGCGACGAGGCGTTCGCCGTCAAGCTCGACCGCTTCTTCGGGTTCGGCGCCCCGCCGGTGCGGCAGCCGGGCCGGCGCCCCCTTCCCGCGGAGATGCTGGCCGGCTACGCGCTCAACCGGTTCGAGGGGCTGAACAACGAGCCCGACATGGAGGCGCCGTGGGCCTATCACTACGCGGGCCGGCCCGAGCGCACGGCCCAGGTGGTGCAGGCGGCGCTGACCTGGCAGTTCGGCACCGGGCCCGGCGGACTGCCGGGCAACGACGACTCGGGCGGCCTGAGCTCCTGGTACGTCTGGGCGTCACTGGGGCTCTTCCCCGTCGCCGGGCAGAACCTGTTCCTCGTCAACGCGCCCGCGTTCGAGCGGGCCGTGCTCAGGGCCGGTGACAACGAGTTCGTCATCGAGACCAGCGGGCACCGCGAGACGCCGATCGGCGCCGACGGCCTCGACCGCGACCCGCCGGCGCAGTACGTCCAGGCGGCGACGCTCAACGGCGAACCCCTGCACGCGACCCACCTGAGCGCCACCACGCTGCACCGGGGCGGCCGGCTGCACCTGCGGCTGGGCCCGGAGCCGTCGGCGTGGGGGCGCGACGTCCGCCCGCCCTCCCTCTCCCATCCGCCCGCGACACCGGAGGAAACGCGATGACCCACCCCCCTCGCCGTCTCGTCATCGTGGTCAGGGCCGATCCGGTCATCTGCGGCCACTCCGGCGAGGCGCGCAATCTCGCCGAGGTGGCCCTCACCCGCGGGTTCACCGACGTACGCCTGCTGACGTGGCCGATTCCCGCGCTCCAGGCGGCCGGGTTACCGCTCAAGCCGCTGGACCGGCTGTTGCCGTACAGCGCCGGGATCACCGTGGAGCGGCCGGACGCGGTCGGCGACTACCGGGTTCCCGACGGACGCCACCAGGCCGGGCTCACCGGCCGGCTCGTCGAACTGCTCGCCGAGCCGGTGCCCACGGTCTGCCTGTCCATGTACCTGGCGCCGCACACCGCGGTCGTCGTGGACGCGGTGGCGGCGGCACGCGCGGCCGGGTTCGCGCCCGATGTGCGGACCGTGGCCAAGGCGGTCGGCTCCGACGTGACGAACGTGATCCGGTCATGCCTGCGGGAGGGCCGGTTCGGGGCGGCGACCGTGCTGTTCACCACGTTCCTGGCCAACGACGAGGTCGTCGCCGTCTCCGAATACACCCGGCAGGAGATCATCGCCTCCGCCGAGCAGGTGGACGCCCGATGCGGCACCACGTTCGCCGAGCAGTGCCGGCGCCGCGTCAGCGTCAGCTACCCGCCGATCGACTCATCCGCCTTCCTCGGCCTGGACCCCGCGCGGCTGGACGGCGCGCTCGAACGACGCGGCCTCTCGCGTGACGGATACGTGCTCTTCCTGTCCCGGGTGACCCGGGCCAAGGGTGTCCACGACCTGATCGCCGCCTTCAAGCGGGCGCGCTGCCGGTCGCGGGTCAAGCTCGTCGTCGCCGGCACCGGGCCCGATCTGGAGCAGGTACGCGCGATGGCCGCGGGCGACGAGCGGGTGGTCTTCATGACCGACGTCGACGACCAGGAGAAGGCGCTGCTCATGCGCGGCTGCGCGGCCTACGTCCTGCCGACCAAGCCCGTGCCCGAGTTCGTGGAGACGTTCGGGATCGCGCTGGCCGAGAAGATGCTGGCCGGCGGCGGGCCGATCATCACCACCATGACGGGCGGAACCCTGGAGGCGGTCGGCGACACCGCCGTCATCGTCGCGCCCGAGGACGTCACCGGCCTGGCCGCGGCCCTCGACCGGGTGGTCCTGGACATGTCCCCGGCCGAGCGGGGCGACCTCGAACGGCGCGCCCGTGCCCGCGCGATGCGCTTCGACCGGGCGGCGGTCTTCGACGATCTGTTCCCGCGGCCGCAACCCGCCGTCGAAGTCGCCTGAGCCGCGTCCGTCGCGCCGGTGGCCGGACGGTCGCCGTCACTCCGCGACGTCCGGCAGCCGCCCGTGTGGCCCGCCCGTCTGGTCATGCGCCGGGCGGCTCGGTGTGGTGGGGGAGGCGCAGTGCGGCTTCGGCTCGGGCGAGTGCGCCGACGGCGTGCGGGAAGTCGGTGAGGCGGGCGGCCAGCGACTCCAGCATCGACCGCAGCAGGGCGGGGGAGACGCCACGCGCCTCGTGCGTGTCGGCCATCCAGCGCACGAAGGACGAGAGGATCTCGGGGTCCTCGACGTACAGGGCGGCCCGCAGGAAGTCGACGATGTGAGCGACCTCCTCGGCGGTCTGCTCGAACCACCGCCAGCCCTCCCCGGGCGCCGGTCGGTGCTCCACCGGCTGCGCGCCCCATTGCTCAGCCTGCGGCTCGGTCTGCTGGGCGGCCCACTGCTCAGCTCGCGGTTCGGTCTGCTGCTCGTTCCTGGACGCGGTCTCGGGGAGTCGCCTGGTCAGGTCGTCCAGGACGGTCCGCACCAGGTCGGGGGCGGAGCGGGTCACGTGGCTGTACTCGCGGCCGTCCAGGTGCGGCAGGTCGTCCTGGACGGAACAGGCGCGGCGGGGCAGCGGCCCGGCGGACAGGAGGTCGGCCGCGGCCCGCGCGTCGGGCGCCCAGGCGTCGGCGCCGAGCAGGCGGGCGTAGCGGCCGTCCGCCCCGAACGCGGGACCCCCGGCCAGCACCGGCATGCCCGCCGCCCGGCACGCGGTGATCGCCATGTGCGCGGCGGGCAGCCGGACGGCCAGCGAAGTGGACAGGGCCACCACGTCGGGGTTCGTCCGGTGCAGGTGCGCGACCAGTTGCGGCGTGGACACCTGCGCGCCCAGGTAGTCCACGTCCCATCCCCGGGTCCGCAGCACCTCGGTCAGCAGCCGGGCGGGAAACGCGTGCCACTCACCGTCGATGCACGCCACCGCCACCCGCCCCAACCCCGCCGCCCCGCCCCGACCGGCGGTCCGTCCGGCGGTGTGGTCCGCGATGCGTTCGGTGGTGCGGTCGGCGAGGGCGGTGAGCACGCGTTCGTTGACGGCGGTCGTGGTGTGCTCCTGGGCCACCGTGATCCGGTTGGCCGCCCATTCGTGACCGACGCGCGACTGCACCGCCGCGACGATGTCCAGCAGCAACGTCTCCATGGGGACGCCGGCGTCGAGGGCGGCCATCGCCACGCCGGTGGCGGCGTACTCGTCACCGGCCGTCGCCGCCGCCCACAACGCCTCGGCGCGCTCCTCGATGTCGTCCTTCACCGCGTTCCTCCCGCAGACGCCCCCTGCGCCGACCCGTTCTGCGCTGACCTCTCCTGGGGCGGCCCGTTGCCCGGGGCGTCTCGGGGAGCGGTGATGGCGACGACGGCCATGTCGTCGTGCTCGCCCCCGCCGACCCACTGCGAGGCCAGCATCTGGACGCGTTCGGCCAGTGCCTCCGGCGGCATGCCCGCGCACATGTGCAGCCGCTCGCACAGTCGTTCCTCGCCGAAGAACTCCTGGCCGAGCGGGCCGCCCCTCGCCTCGATGATGCCGTCGCTGTAGAGCAGGCACGTCTCTCCCGGCTCCAGCACGACGGGCGTGGTGACGCAGGAGACCTCCTCGATCGCGCCGATCAGCGTGCCCTCGGCGGGTACCGTCTCGACGCGGCCGTCGTTCCTGATGATCAGCGGTGGCGGGTGTCCGGCACTGGTCACCCGCAGCGCGACCCGCCGGCCGTGTCGCTCGAACGAGACCAGTACGAGGGTGACGTAACGGGTCGGATCACCATCGTTGACCAGCACGCTGTTCAGTCGTTCCAGCACGCACCGGTGGTCGTCGGCCAGGGGCAGCAGCGCGCGCAGGGTGTTGCGGATGCGGCCGGTGAGCACGGCGGCCTCCAGCCCCTTGCCGGCCACGTCCCCGAGCACCACCAGCGACTCGCCTCCCGTGCCGGTGACGGCGTGCACGTCGTAGAAGTCGCCCCCGACCCGCTCGGCCGGCCCCGCCGGCCGGTAGAGCGCCGCCAGCTCCACCCCCTGCAGCCGTGGCGTCGGCGGCGGCAGCAGCTCGGCCATGAGGACCTCGGTGATGGTCACCTGCTCGGTGTAGAGGCGGGCGGCCGAGATCGCCGATCCGGCCAGCGCGGTGAACAGCCGCACGAACGCCTGCTCGCCCGCCGTGAACCCGGCCGGGCGTCCGTGGCGCAGCAGCATCAGCGCGCCCACGGGCAGCCCGTGGCCGGGCAGCGTGGTCACCGCCACGGACCCCTCGCCGGGCGGGGCGGTCACCGCTTCGGACCTCTCGCCGGGCGGGGCGGTCACCGCTTCGGACCCCTGCTCGCCGGGCCGGTGGGGGAGCAGCCATGCGGGCAGCTCGGCCGGGTCGATCCAGTGGACGGACTCCGGCGGAAGGGACTGCAGGGCCTCGGCGAGCCCGGGCGCCGTCCGCGGGTCGGCGCTCACGCTCTCCCGCCGCATGCCACGGTCCGACTCGTACCAGGTGAGCAGCTGTTTACGGCCCGACAGGGGCAGTACGACCAACGCGGCGTCGGCCAGGTACCGGACGGCCAGCCGGGCGACGGAGTCCAGGCAACGATCGAGGTTCAGCGACGGCAGCAGCTCGTTCGCGGCCTCCACCATGCACGCGCTCCACTCCCGCTCGGCCGGCCGCGCCGCGACCTCCGGCCGCTGCTCGGTGACGTCCACGAGCCACCAGACGACGTGGCCGCCGCCGGAGTGGACGCGGTGGGCCTGGAAGGTGCGCCCACCGATCTCGCCCTCGACCGCGCGCGGCCCGTCGTGGGGCCCGTCGGGGGGCCCGTCGTGGGCGCGGGTGAGCCAATCGGGTGCGGTCCGTGGCATCCGCTCACCGTCGGCCGTGCCGGAGAGCAGCAGCCGGGCAGCCTCGTTCGCCTGCGCGACGACGCCCGTGGCGTCGATCGTCAGCATGGGGTACGGCGAGTCCTCCCACATCATCCGGCCCCTGCTCTGCCCCGGACAAACCCGTGTAGTCGCCACATTACAGGCGGTTAGCCATTGCTTGTCTCCCCGTTGTGCATCTTCGCCGTCCCTTTATCGGCTGCGGGTCCCCGCCGTGCTCGTGGCGTCCGGGCCGCTCGCGCATACTCCCGGCATACCGTCGCCGGATACGGTCCCCCAGCAGGTGATCGGCACAGGGCGCGCCGATCCCGGGAGGATGGGATGGCGGCTCTTCTCTGAGGGGGAGGGGAGCCGCCATAACAGCGCGAGTCGCCGCGACCGGGCAGGGCGCCGTGATCGGGCAAGGCGCCGCTGCCCGGCGGAGCGTCGTTTACCGGACGCTGCGGTACTCGGCGGTCGCCGCGTCACCGGCGGTGCGACGGAGGCCGGCCTTCTCCAGAACGCGGACCGAGGCGGGGTTGGTCAGCTCGACCGTGGCCCGCACGACGGAGACCTCCGGCGCGGTCAGGGCGAACTCGACCAGCGCCCTGGTGGCCTCCGACGCGTAGCCGAGGCCGCGCCGCGAGGGCACGATCCCGTACCCGAGCTCCACGACACCGTGGTTCGGCGGCCAGAACAGGCCGATGGAGCCGATCACCAGCCCGCTCTCGCGTTCGACGACCTGACGGTGGCCGTACGGATCGAGCAGGCCGGCCTGCCCGTGGATGACGCCCGCGATCACGCGGTCGCCCTCGGCGGGGAAGTCGTCCGCCCAGGAGGCGGAGCGGCTGCCGTCCAGGACGGCGGCGAGGTCACCGGCGGGCCATGGACGCAGCACGAGACGGTCGGTGGCCAGATCCGCACCGGTCATGAAAAAGGTGGACACGTGACACTCCTGGTCGTTGTCGAATGACGACCGGGACGCTGCCGGCGAGCCGCTTCTCAGACTCGCGCGACCCGGTCAAGGGCATGCCGACGAAGCTCTCGGCGAGCCATATTCATCAACCTCCCCTGCCGACGCGGTCACGTGCCGGGGCAGCCTACCGTACGGGCGGTGTCCGCCCGGATTCCGGAGGGCCGGATTCCGGAGGGCCGGATTCCGGAGGGCCGGATTCCGGAGGGGCGGTGCGGTTCAGTTCGGCGAGGGTGATGAGGCCGTCGTCGAGGGCGCGGCCGACCAGCTCGCTCTTGGTACGGGCACTCCGCCCCACGTCGGCGTACTTCACCCGGACGCGGGTGATGTAGGTGTCCACGGTCTTGACGGTGATGTTGAGCTTGGCGGCCACGAGCTCCTTGGACGAGGACACGAACCACGCCCGCAGCACCTCGGTCTCTCGCTGCGACAGGCGCGGCCGGTCGGGGGAGTCGTCGGTGACGAGCGCCCCTGACAGCGACGGCGCCGTGTACGACTCGCCCCGCGCGGCGGCCCGGATCGCGGGCACCAGGTGCTCGGGGCCCTCGCGCTTGGTCAGATAGGCGAGCGCGCCGAGGTCGATGCACTTGATCGCGGTCGCGTCGTCGGTGTGCTGGGAGTAGACGATCACCCGCCGGCCGCTGTCGACCAGCCTGCGCAGCTCGCCGAAGTCGGGCCGGTGCGGCACCAGCTCCAGATCGAAGATCACCACGTCGGCGTCGGCCCCCGGGCCGGTCCAGACGTCGGCCAGGCGGTCGCGCGCGTCGACGAGCTCGATCGGCGGCACCGCCTGCGCACACCAGAACCGGACCCCGGCGGCGATGGCCGCGTGATCGTCGACGATGACCGCGGTGATCGTCCCGCCGTTCACAGGGGCCGGAGACTGTGCCGCGCGACCGGTCCCCCCGTCGGTTCCCGGCTCGGTTGCCATCGGACCTCCACCCATACGATGTCGTCGTTGTGCAGCGCCTCGACGAGGACGCCTGGAGTCGCCGGGCCGGGCAGCTCCACCTCGCCGCTGTCCGCGACGACGCTGACCGACACCAGCTCCGGGCCGGCCACCACGGTGACCCGCGCGTGGGAGACGGCGGTGGCGAGCACGGTGAGCACCGCCTCGGTCAGATCGCGCCGGACGGCCACGGGCAGCGGCGGGCACTGCCCGCGCGCTTCCAGCTCCACCACCACGCCCTTGCGGTCGGCCACGTCGGCGCAGTGGCGCAGCTCGTGCATGAGGGGATCGGCGACGGCGTCGGTCTCGGCGAACAGCCGCCGCATCCTGGCCGCCTCGATCGCGCAGCGCCGCTGGACCGCCGCGTCCTCGGGGCGGAGCGAGCCGTCGGCCAGCCCCTCCAGCAGCGGGATCGTGGACGTGGACAGTTCGGCGAGCCGCTGCCGCCTGCGCCGGTGGGATGCGGCCGCGACGGCCTCGGCGACGCGTACCCGCTCGGCCTCTTGCTGGGAGGCGGCGGCCGCCGCGCTGAGGCCGTGCAGGGCGGCGGCCGACACGGCGACGCACAGCGGAAAGCCGATCACGGTCACCGAGCCGGTCGCGAACCGAGCCAGCGCACCCCGGCTGGGGCCGTCGAGCAGGAGCAGGTGCAGCAGCGCGAGGAACTCGTGGGCGGCCAGGAAAGCCCCGGCGATCCGCAGCGGACGGTCGAGCAGCACGACCAGGCCCACCCAGTTGGCCGCGCCGAAGATCCAGTCCACGCCGGTCGCGGTGCGGTCGTCCGGCTGCGTCGCGTACGACAGCGCCGACGCGGCGAGCACCAGGGCGACGGCGGCCCGGCGCGTCCGGCCCCACGAGCGCCGCCGGACCAGGAGCAGGATCTCGCCCGCGAGCGGCACACCCAGCATCGCGAGCGCGGCCCACTGGGTGAACGCGGGCTCGTAGGAGTCCAGGTGGCGTAGCAGGTTGGACAGACCGAGCCCGAACACGATCGCCACGGCCACGATCGCGGTGGCGATCCGCAGGCCGTGGCCAAGCTGGCTCCTGGTCTGCTCCTCGGTGGTGTCAGTCATGCCGCGCCCGCCATTCCAGCCGGACCAGGGTGCCTTCGCCGGGAGCGGAGACGATGTCCGCCGAGCCGCCGACGCGGGTCATCCGGCCGCGTACGGACTCCCTGACGCCGTGCCGGGTGAGCGGCACGTCCTGCACGCGGAACCCCTTCCCCTCGTCGGCGATGTCGAGCCGCAGCCGCCCGCCGTCGCCGCTCAGCCGTACGGTGGCCCGGGTCGTGCCCGAGTGGCGGCGGACGTTGGTGAGAGCCTCCCGCGCCGCGCCGGCGACGGCCGCGGCGACGCCGGGCGGGAGCGGCAGCCGCGCGGGCGCCTCGAACTCCACGCTCAGCCGCGCCACCTCCAGGTCAGCGCGCAGCATCCCGACCAGATCCGTGAGCCCAGGAGCCGGCGCGCTGCCCGTACGCAGGCTGTCCAGGTCGCGGCGGGCCTGCGGGGCGAGCCAGCCGGCGTCCGAGCGCACCTGCCCGATGCCGACCATCAGCAGGGTGGTCGCCGCCGTGTCGTGCAGGGAGTTGGCGAGCTCCCGTTCCTCGGCACGGACGGCCGCGGCGACCAGCGATCGGGCGCGGGCCCGCGCGGCCTCGTCCGCCATCCGGTCGGCCCGCGCGGCGGCGCGCCGGACCAGCGTCCAGACCGCCCTGGACAGCCCTGCCGCGGGCACCGCCCACATCGTCCCCGTGACCAGGGTCGGGTCGGGATCCTCCGTCGCCGCCGAGGCGGCGGCCAGGACGGCCACCGCTCCGCCGCCGGCCACGAGCGCCGCCACACCGCCTGCCAGCGGGGTCGTGTGCCACTGGCACGTCACGCAGAAGAAGGTGAGCAGCAGCCGCAGCCAGCCGGTGTTGGTGTCGGCGACGGCGTCCGTCCAGAAGACGCCGCCGAACAGCCCGAGCTGCACCAGGACGTCGAGCCCCACCGGCAGGCTGCCCCGCCCCGCGAGCAGCCACCACGCGTAGCCGCACGTCCAGACGAACGCGACGGCGACCATGACCCCGGTGGCCGCGAAGTGCTCGGGCGGCGCACGGAACAGGGCGATCCCGCAGATCGGGACGAGCGTCGCCAGCCGCACGGCGGCCGCGTACCGGCGGCCGAAGCGCGTCAGCAGCCGCGCCGCCTCCTCCGCCACCTCGTCCTCCGCCCGATCGCCGTATTCCGCAGGAACGCAGCCTAGCCGGATCAAGATCCCCCGAAGTCGGACGAACCCCACATTCGCCGCAGAGGTCTTCCCGAGTGACCAGGTCACGATTCGGTGGAATCGATACCGATCATCACGCTTAACTGCTTCCCTTTGCCGGTGAGCGAACCCGAGCTGTGGCTGTCGGTGCTGGGCCCTGTGCGCGCCCGCCGGAACGGGGCCGAGGTCGATCTCGGCTCGCCCCAGCAACGGCTGGTCCTGGCGGCGCTGCTGCTGGCCCGTGGCCGGGTGGTCGGCCACGACCTGCTGCTCGACGCAGTCTGGGGCGACCGGCGGCCGCGCACCGCTCTCAGCACCCTGCGTACCTACGTCTCCCGCCTGCGCGCCGCACTCGGCGCCGGCGCGATCGTCTCCGCCGGGCACGGGTACGCCCTCGACTCCGCCACCTCCGACCTGGCCGCGATGGAGCGGCTGGCGCAGGAGGGCAGGTACGGCGAGGCCCTCGCGCTCTGGCAGGGCGAGCCGCTGGCCGGCCTGGAGGGCGCCTACGCCCAGGCGCAGCGGGCCCACCTGGCCGAGCGGCGGCTCACCCTGCTGGAGCGCAGGATCTGCGAGGACGTCGAGCAGGGCAGGCACGCCGAGGCCGTGGCCGAGCTGACCCCGCTCTGCGCAGAACACCCCACCAGGGAACGGCTGGCCGGGCTGCTGATGCTGGCGTTGTACCGCTCGGGCAGGCAGGCGGAGGCGATCGGGGTGTTCACCGACACCCGCGAGCTGCTGGCCGGGGAGCTCGGCCTCGACCCGTCCGCCGACCTGGTACGGCTGCACCAGCGGATCATCACCGCGGATCCGGAGCTCGGCACGGGGCCCCAGGACGACCGGACGCCCTCCACGCCGGTGCCGCGCCAGTTGCCCGCCGACACCGCGGACTTCACTGGCAGGCAGGCGCACATCGAGCAGGTGACCAGGACCCTGCTCGCGGCCGACGGGTCCGCGCTCGTCGTCGCGGCCGTGGCGGGCGCGGGCGGCATGGGCAAGACCGCCCTGGCCGTGCACGTGGCGCACGGGCTGGCCGGCGCCTACCCCGACGGCCGGCTCTTCATGGACCTCCAGGGCGCCGGGCCGCGTCCGCTGGCGCCCGAGGCCGTGCTGGGCGCGTTCCTGCGCGCGCTGGGCGTGGACGCCGCCTCGCTGCCCGACGACCCCGGCGAGCGGGCCGCGCTCTACCGTTCGACCCTCGCCGAGCGGCGGGTGCTGGTGGTGCTGGACAACGCGGCCAGCACGGCCCAGGTGCGCCCGCTGCTTCCCGGCGCGGCGGGCTGCGCGGTGCTGGTGACCAGCAGGGCCAGGCTGACCGGCCTCTCCGGCGCCCACCACGTCGATCTGGAGGTCATGCCCCCGGACGAGGCGATGGAGCTGCTGGTCAAGGTGGTCGGCGAGCCCAGGGTGGCGGCGGAGCGCGAGGCCGCGTACGACCTCATGCGAGCCTGCGGGCACCTGCCGCTGGCGATCAGGATCGTGGCCTCCCGGCTCGCGGCCCGGCCCGGATGGAGCCTGGCCAGGATGCGCGACAGGATGGCCGACGAACGCCGCCGGCTGGCCGAGCTGCGGGTGGACGACCTGGCCGTGGAGGCCACGTTCGCGCTCGGCTACGACCAGCTCGACGAGGCGCACGCGTCGGCGTTCCGGCTGCTGGCCGCGCCGAACGGGCCCGACCTGCCGGTGGCGGTGGCCGCGGCCGTGCTCGACATGGACGAGGCGGAGGCCGAGGAGCTCTGCGAGGCTCTGGTGAACGTGAGCCTGCTGGAGTCGCCCGCCCCCGGCCGCTATCGTCACCACGACCTGCTCAAGATCTTCGCCCGCTGCCGGCTGGACGAGGAGTCGCGGGGGGTGGCGATGGACCGGATGCTCGGCTACTTCCTCACCAATATGGCGGAGATCTTCGGGATGATGTACCCCGGCGCGCCACTGCTCGACACGGTCAGGGTGACCGGCAAGAGCCCGGCCTTCGCGGACCTGGAGGCGGGTCTCGAATGGGGGACGGCCGAGGAGTACGGCATGCTCTGCTGCCTCAACCAGATCGCCGAGACGCCGGGATCGGCCCTGTACGACGCCGTCTCGCTGATCGACATGATGACCGACGTCTTCGACTTCGAGTCCGACACGACCGGCTACGAGCGGGTCGTGGGCCGGATCATCGAGGCGGCGGCCGCGCGTGGCGACCTGGCCGCCGAGGTGTACGCCCGGCGCAAGCGCGGCGAGATCCTGCACGCCCGCAGGGCGATCGAGGCGGCGGTCGAGGAGGGCATGGCCGTACGCGTGGCCGGCCGGGCCGGCGGGCTGGCCCTGCACCACGCCTACGCGGTCAACCTGCTGGCCATGATCGCGCATGAGCGGCGGGAGTACGACGAGGCGGCCGCGATGTACCACGAGTCGATCGAGGTCTGGCGCTCGCTCGGCCACCGCTCGGAAGAGGCCGTCGTGCTCGGCAACCTGGCGCTCGTGCTGAGTGAGGCCGGCTCACACACGGAGGCGGTCGAGGTCGCGGAGACGGCCGTCGGCATCTCGCGTGAGCTGGGGGAGGGCCGGCCGCATCCCCAGATCGTCTACCAGTTCGGCGTGGCACTCGGCGCGGCCGGTCGTCACGAGGACGCGCTCGACCGCTTCGAGGAGTGCCTGGCGGAGTTCCGCCGGCTCAAGCAGCACACGTGGGTGGGGCTGGCGCTGCGCCGGATCGCGGAGATCCACCTCCGCGCGGGCCTGCCTGACAGCGCTGTCGAACGCGCGGAGGAGGCCCTGGCCCTGCTGTCGGAGGTGGCTCAGGTGTGGGCCAGAGGCCGGGTGCTCGCGCTGCTCGGCCGGGCGCTGATCGAGCTGGGCCGAGCCGCGAGGGGCCGGGCCTGTCTGGCGGAGGCGCTGGAGCTCCTGGAGCGGCAGCGCCTCCCCGACGCGGACGACGTACGCGCCCTGCTGGCCGAGCTCCCGCCCCCGGGCGGCTGATCCTGGGATTCGGCCGCCCGGCTGCCCGGTCAGGTGGCTACTCTTCCTTCTCGGCCAGCGCGCCGCAGGTGAAGCCCTTCTCCCGCTCCGGGTCGAGCTGGATGTCGGACAGGTTGGTCGTCTCGATGGGACGGCGCATGGTCTCCAGCTTGTCGCAGTCGAAGAAGACGTACGTGCCCTCGCTCTCGCCCAGCAGCATCATCCAGCGGCCGTCGTAGAGCGGCTTGTCGTCCTCCGCGTTCTTGATCACCGTCCACTGGTCCTGGAAGCCGACGTAGCTGAGCAGCTCGGGGGCCTGGCCGGTCTCCTGCACCTCGACCGCGCCCTGCACCATCGCGAGGATCAGCAGGAAGCCCAGCCCGAGACCGGTCAGGGCGCCGACGAGCACCTTCGTGGCGGCCCGCCCGACCGGCTTCTTGCGCAGCAGCCGGAACGGCACCACGAACGTGACCACACCGAGCCCGACCGCGATGATCACCATGATGGCGAGGTCGAGGTTGCCGAAGAGGTTGAACAGACCCCAGTAGGTCGCGCCGCACCACAGGGCGGCGATCAGCGCGGCGATCCACGGCCGCCGCCGGATCCCGGCGATCATCTTGCTGAACAGGCCCAGGGTCACCTTGTCGATGAGCCAGCAGAGCCCGACGACGAGGCCGATCGTGGGCAGCAGGATCAGCAGCATCAGGATCAGGGTGCCCATCAGCCGGCCCAGGAGCACGGACTGGTCGATGCCCGCCTGCTGGGGGGTGATGCCGAAGATGCCGTACATCTGCTCGACCCCGAGGTAGAGCACCGCGTAGAGCGTCACGCCGATGGGGACGATGACCGAGCTGATGCTCTCCAGCACTCCGAGAACGCTGCTGCTGCCCTCTTCCTCGGCGGAGGTGTCGGGCGCGGGAGGCTGGGGTATATCGGTGCGGTCATGGACCGCGACCTGGTGATGGGACATGGCGCTCGAAGATAGACCTTTCACGTATACGACTTGTTGACGAAAGGTAAACGGGTGGACACCATAGCGCCCACCCGTTTGATCGCCGTGTGCCGGGGCCCTACGCGCCGGCGCGGTGCACGGCGATCTCCGTGAGGGTCGGGCTGTAGACCTCCGACGGCAGCAGGCCGGTGAGCGCCACCCGCAGCTTCGCGGTGGTGACGTCGCCGAAACCGGTCACCGACCGGTCGTGGCCGACGCCGTCCGAGCCGCTCGCGAAGGTGACCCAGGCGCCGCTCGCGGCGTCCCAGCGCTGCAGGTCGAAGGTGCGCACGCGCGGGTTGGTGCCCGAGTCGGTGTACTCGTCGAGATACACCTCGTCGAACGTGGTGTCCGCGCCGAAGTCGACGTCCAGCGTGATCGGGTACGCCGCGTCGTCGGCCGCCGCCCAGCGGGTCGCCGGGTCGCCGTCGGTCAGGTTCGCGGCGATCAGCGTGCCGTTCGCGCCGGGATGGGTCGAGCTCGCGGTGACCGGCTTGCCGAGGGCGAGGTTGGCGCGGCCGCCCTGCTCCTCCTCGATGGGGTGCTCGTCCACCGGGTTGCGCACCTTCTTGCCGATCCGGCTCTCCGCCATGCCGATGTCGGGCGCGTCCCCGTAGTAGATGTGGGTGCCGAGGAAGTCCTCGGTGCCGAGGTGGGGGTTGTAGCGGCCGGCGTCGATGAGCGGCGAGTCCTTGCGCAGCTTGAAGTGGGCCGCCGCCGTGCGGATGCGGTCAACGCCCGCCCCGGTCACGTACCTCGCCGGGTCGCCGGCGAACTTCGGATCGGTGCGCACGCCCGCCTGGTCGGCCGGCTCCTGGGCGGAGTGGGTGCCACCGGCCTCGTAGAAGGCGTTGTTGGAGAACACCGCCTGGCGCAGGGCGCCGGTGCGGCGGTACCACGGCGTCGCCTCCGCCTTGGAGGTGTTGTAGAAGATGTTGTTGAGGAAGTAGACCTTGCTCAGGAACGTCTCGTCGTGGACGTAGTCGAGGTCGGCGCCGTCGTAGACGAAGGTGTTGTTCGTGAAGTACGTCGGCGAGTAGTTCGTCGAGAGCATGTTCTTCACCAGCACGCCGTTGTCGTTGACGCTCAGGTTGTAGCGGGCGACCGAGTCGGAGCTGTTGCCCATGTAGGCCATCCAGCCCGCCGCGTTGTCGTGCGAGTAGTTGAACTGGTAGGTGACGTTGAAGTTGGTGTACTCCAGGTCCCACGGGGTGCCGTCGTACTCGTTGTCGGGGCCGCCGTACACCTCGTTGAACTGCATCACCGAGTCGGCTCCTGCCCACAGGTAGAGCCCGCACGAGACCGCGTCGTAGCGCTTCAGGAACCCGTTGACCTCGTTGTACTCGGCCGTCATGTTCTTGCTGTTGGCGAACTGGAACGCGCCCTGGCCGATGCTCTCGGCGTAGTTGTGGCTGATGGAGACGTCCCGGCTGTAGAGATCGCGGGTGCGCACCCAGAGCTGCTCCCAGCCCTCGTGGAACTTGCCGGCCTCGTCGTACTCGCCGGCGTCCCTGCCGTCGGCGGCGAACCAGTTGAACGCGAACTGCACGGCGTGCAACTCGACGTTCTCGAACGTGTTGTCCTCGATCTTGACGTCCTTGAAGTGGTGGCCGCCGGTGCCGTACTCCTTGTAGCTCTTGGACCCGAAGACCTGGAAGTTGACGCCGCCGTAGTGGATCTTCTGCCAGGTGCTGGGGCCGTCGAGGTCGTGGACGTACACGTCGGTGACGCGGAAGTGGTCCATGACGCTGTCCGCGCCCGCCGGGAGCAGGTCGGCGTTGATGGAGACCGCGATGCCGTCCCTGACGTAGCCGCCGGTGGTGATGTTCGTGGCGAAGTCGTCGTCGTTGGACAGTTCGACGTGGTCGATCTCGAAGTACTGCTGGTTGCGCAGCACGATGGCGCCGGTCAGGCCGACCGTCTCCGGGTTCTTCGTGCCGTCCGCCTTGAACGGGCTCGGCACCTTGCCGTTCGTCGCGATGTACGGGCGGCGGGCGCGCGGGTCGCCGTACGCCGAGATGGTGATCGGCTTGCCGGCGCTGCCGGAGCCCTTGGGCCACAGCTGCTCGTCGTGCCATTCCTCGCCGGCCTTGAGCAGGATGCGGTCGCCGGGCCGGAACGTGGTCGCGTTCGCCTTGGCCAGGGTGCGCCAGGCGGTCTTGCGCGAGGTGCCGGGCCCTTCGTCGCGGCCGTTCGTGGCGTCGATGTAGTAGTCCGTGCCGCCGGTCCTGTTCGGGGTGTTGCCGGGCAGGGCGCGCTCGGTGGCGGGGGAGGGGCGGCCCGGGGCCTGCGCGGCCGACGCGGCCACGGGGGCGAGCGAGCCCGCGTCGAGCGTGGCGAGCAGGCCGGTCAGGCCCGCGCGCAGCGCCCGCGCCACAGGCCGGCGGCGCGCCGGCTCGGGGGGTGCGGTACCGACAGTTCTCACTGTTGCACATCCTCTGCGTTGATGGCGTCCACCGCCGCCGCGTCGATCTCGGCCTGGCCGGCCTCGACACGGTCGCGGATGAACTGGTCGAACTTCTCCTCGACGAGCGACTGCCTGATCCGCCGGGCGTACTCGGCGAAGGCCGCGTCCTCGTCGACGGTCTTGTCGTCGAGCTCGTAGTAGGTGATCTGGCCGGCGCCGGGGACCGGGGCGGAGATCTGGCCCTTCTCAAGGGAGCCGAGCACCGCCATGAGGTCCTGGTCGTGCACGGCCGAGCCGCCGCCGCGCTGGGTGGCGGTGGTGAGCTCGGCGCCGGGCTCCCGCTTCGCGAGCCGCGCCAGCCCGTCGGCGGCGGCCACCCGCCGCCGCAGCCCTTCCGCGTAGTCGCCGGACGCGCCCTTCGGCACCGGGACGACGAGCTTGGCGTACGTGTACGTGGTCGCGTTGGCGCTCCACGCGTCCCTGTCCTGCTCGAACGCCTTGCGGACGTCGGCGTCCGTGACGTGCAGCGGGCCGTCCCGGCTCGCGCTGAGCCGCCGCTTCAGTGCCGTGGTCAGCTCGGTGAGCCGGTGGGAGTAGAACTCCTCGGGGGAGAACTCGGCCAGGCCGTACACGACCTCGCCCTTGGCGATGGCGGCCGCGCGGCGCTCGTTCTCGGCGGCCAGTTCGTCCAGGAAGCCCGCGTGGCCGGCGGCCGCGGGCAGGCCCTGCTCCCTGGCCAGGGCGAGCACCGTCCTGTCGTGCTCGATCTGGTCGAGCGCGCGGGCGGCGAGGCGCTGCAGCGCGGTGCGGTCACCGGCCCGCTCGTTCCAGTCGGTGGGGGTCCTGAGGTGGTAGGTGTTGCGTAACTCGTTCTGCACCCGGGGGGCGAGCATGCGCATGTGGAAGAGCAGCTCGTCGCGGGTCACCGGCTGACCGGCGACGGCGGCGACCCGGTCGGTGCGCTGGCCGAGCACGACCGCGCCGGTGACCAGCAGGGCGACCAGCGCGGCCAGCGCGCCCGCCACCACCAGGACCCGCCGCGATGGGCGGCGGCTCGATGGGTGGTGGCTCGATGGGTGGTGGGGTCGCTTGCTCTGGTGCGCGCGGCTCTTCGTCGCTGCCTTCATGAGGCGGCCGTCCCTATCGCGGCGACCCGGGCGACGACGGGTGTGTCCCTGGTGCGGGTGATCTCGACCTGGACGGTGTCCACCTCCGCCGGAGGGAAGGTCAGGACGCGCTGGTAGCCCACGGCGTCAGCCTCGGCCAGCGTCGTCCACCGGCCGCCGGCGCGACCTCGTACGAGCACGTGCTCGACGCGCTGCCCCTCCGCGATGTGCTCGCCCACGACGACCGCCTCGACTGGTCGGGGCCGGTCGAAGGTGAGTGTGAGGCCGGGCCGAGGGTCGGCGTCGTCCGGCCGCCACGGCGTCCGCGCCTGGCCTGGCCAGGCGGTCGCGGCGTCGCCGGGGGCGCCGGACGTCACCGTCACGGACGCCTCGATCCGCCGGGCGCGGAAGTCCTCGATCCGCCGTCCCAGCTCCGTCAGCACCGCCACGTCGGCCGCGCGCACCAGCCCGTCGCGGGCCGGGGGGACGTTGAGCAGGAAGGTCGCGTTGCCGCCGACCGAACGCAGGTAGATCTCGAACAGCTCGCCGGCGGAGCGGACCTGGCCGTCCTCTGAAGGATGGTGGAACCAGCCGGGGCGGATCGAGGTGTTCACCTCGGCCGGATACCAGACCAGGTCGTCCTCGTGCCCCGCCAGGGCGGCCCGGCTGCCCAGGTCGCGCTCGTCGCTGCGGACGAGCCGGGCGAACGTGCCGTCGTCCGCCTGCTGCGAGCGGTCCGCGATCCGTTCGGCGTCCTGCAACGCGCGCGGGACCACGCTCCACTCGTCGGTGCGGGTGGCGCCGGCCTCGTTGCCGCACCAGCGCACGTCCGGGCCGCACACGTTGATGACCGCGTCCGGCTGCAGGTCGCGGACCACCGCGTAGTAGCGCTCCCAGTCGTAGACCTGCCGCTTGCCGTTCGGGCCCTCGCCGTTCGCGCCGTCCAGCCACACCGTGAACACCGGCCCGTAGCGGGTCAGAAGCTCGGTGAGCTGGGCGACGTAGAAGTCGTCGTACGCGCTCCCGGCCCCGTACGACGCCTCGGTGCGGTCCCACGGCGACAGGTAGACGCCGAACTTCAGCCCGTGCCGGCGCGCCGCCCGCGCCACCTCGTCCACCACGTCGCCCCGGCCGCCCCGCCACGGTGAGGACGCCACCGTGTACGTCGTGACGTCGCTCGGCCACAGGCAGAACCCGTCGTGGTGCTTGCAGGTCAGGATCACCCCGGTCATCCCGGCCGCCTTGAGCGCCCTGACCCACTGGTCGGCGTCCAGACCGGAGGGGTCGAAGCCGGCCGGGTCGTCGTGACCCTCGCCCCACTCCCTGTCGGTCATCGTGTTCATGCCGAAGTGGATGAACCCGTAGAACTCCATCTCCTGCCAGGCGAGCTGACGGGCGCTCGGCCGGATCGCGACCAGCTCAGGAGCCGGGTCCAGCGCCCGGGCCGCCGTCACCGGAACCGCCGGTTGTAGGAGGCCAGCACGCCCAGCAGCACCGCCAGCGCGCCGAGCATGATCGCCAGGCTGCCCCATCCGACGGTGGTGCGGGCGACGACGACCGCCGCCACACAGACGGCCGCGATGATCGTCCGGGTGGTGACGAGCAGCACGCCGCGCGTCGAATCCTTCATGAATGTCTCCTTCTAGCCCTTCACGCCGCCGGCGGCCATGCCCTCGATGAGCCGGCGCTGGATGAGCGCGTACAGGATGAGGACGGGGACGATGACGATGACCATGCCGGCGTACAGGCGCCCGTAGTCGGCCGCCGCCTTCTGCGCGGTCATCAGGTTGAGCAGCCCGACCTGCAGCGTCTTGCCCTCGCCCGGCAGCAGGGTGAGCGCGATGATGAAGTCGTTCCAGTAGGCCAGGAAGTTGAACAGGATCACGGTCGTGAGCGCCGGCCGCGCCATCGGCAGCATGACCCTGGTCATGACCTGGAAGCGCGAGGCCCCGTCCAGGGCCGCCGCCTCCTCGTAGTCGGCGGGGATCGAGCGGAAGTACGCGGTCAGCAGGTAGATGCTGAACGGGATCGACGTGGCCGCGTACACGAGCGACAGGACCCCGGGGTTGTCGATGAAGAAGCCGCCGGGCAGGAGGTCCACGAGCGCGCGGTCCCAGTCGACGAGCATGAGGAAGATCGGCACCACGATGTAGTTGACGTTGACGAACAGCCCCGCCAGCAGCGCGACCTCGACCAGGCTCCGGCCGCGGAACTCGTAGCGGGCGATGACGTACGCGGCCGGCACCGACACCGCCACGACGAACACCAGCCCGAGCACGGTGACCAGCAGCGAGGTGAAGAAGTACTGGCCCATGCGGGCGCCCACGAACGCGTCGACGTAGTTCTGCAGGTGCAGGCCCTCGGGCAGCGCCCACGGGCTGCCGTAGAACTCGCCCTTGCGCTTGACCGAGGCGAACAGCACCCAGGCGACCGGCACCGCGATGGCCAGCGCGATCGCCGTGACGAGGACGTAGGTGAGCGCGCGGCCCGTCCTGGCCTTGGTGAAAGTGGTCATGTGTCCTCAGAACTGAAGGGGTTCGCGCCGCGTCGCGCGGCTCACCAGCAGCGACACGAGGAACGAGAAGGCGAAGATGACGACGCCGATGGCCATGCCGTAGCCGTACGACGAGTTCGTGTACGCCTGCTTGTACATGTAGCTCAGCAGCACCTCGGAGGAGCCGTCAGGCCCGCCGCCGGTCATCGCGCGGACGAGGACGAAGCTGAGGTTGACCGCGCTCATCACGAAGAACGTCAGCGTCGTGCGCAGGTTCTGCCAGATGAGCGGCAGCGTGATGGCGAAGAACTGGCGGCCGGCCGAGGCGCCGTCGAGCGCCGACGCCTCGTAGACCTCCTCGGGGATGCTCGCCATGCCGGACATGTAGAGCACCATCTAGTAGCCGAGCGACTGCCAGACCATGGCGATGGCCAGCGACCAGAGCACGATGTCCTGGTCGCCGAGCCAGACCTGCCGCAGGCCGTCCAGCGACAACAGCCGCAGGGTGCCGTTGATCAGGCCGTTCTCCTGGTCGAAGAGGGCCGAGAAGATCGCCGCGATCACGACCACGGACAGCACGCTCGGGACGTAGAGGACGAACCGGTAGAAAGTCCGGCCCCGCAGCCGCTGCCGCGTCATGATCGCCGCCAGGAACAGGCCCAGGCCCATCGTCACGACGGTCACGACGACCAGCAGCGCCACGGTGTTCTGGAACGCCCGCACGAACTGGGTGTCGTCGAGCAGGCGGACGAAGTTGTCGAGCCCCACGAAGCGCATGTCCGGGGAGAAGCCGCTCCACGTGTAGAACGACATCCGGAACACGTTCACGGTCGGGACGATCATGAACAGCACGAACAGCACGAGCGCGGGCAGGAGGCAGGCGAGCACGAACAGGCCGCTGCCCCGCCTGCGAACCGCGGGACCGGCCACCTCAGTTACCCGCCTGGCGCAGCTTCTCGCTGGCGTCGTTCAGCGCGGCCTGCCACTGCTCCTGAGTCTTGTCGCCGCTGATGATGCTGTTGGCGGTGTCGAAGAGCGTGCCCTTGATGTCGACGCCCTCGACGGGCGCGGTGCCGGCGAAGCCGCCGACGAGCGCGGAGACCGAGGGGTCCTCGTAGACCTTGTAGAACTCGGCGTTCTCCCCGGACAGGCTGTTCACGATGCCGTCGATCGGCTGGATCGCGTTCGACTTGGCGAAGATCGCGGCCGCCGCGTCGGAGTAGAGGTAGGCGACGAACTCCTTGGCCGCGTCCTTGTTCTTGGCCGCGGCGGGCACCCAGACCGACTCGACCGAGGTGGTGATGTAGCGCTTGCCGCCCTCGGTGACCGCCGGCAGCGGCGTCAGGCCCCAGGCGAAGCCGTCGGCGCGCGGGGCGTCGGCCATCTCGCCGACGATCCAGGTGCCGTTCGGCATGAACAGGGCCTTGTCGTCCAGGATGGACTGCTGGTTCTTGGTGAAGTCCTGCTCGTTGGCGTAGCCGACCGTGGTCGGCGCGGCGTACTTCAGCAGCCGGGTGGTGAGGTCGAGCACCTGCTTGGCCTGCGGCGTCTGCCACACGCCCTGCTTGTACGTCATGACGTCGGTGTAGAACTGCTCCCCGCCGACGTCGGCCAGCAGCGCGAAGAAGTAGGAGTCGAGGTAGCCCGCGGTCGGGTAGGTGAACAGCGAGATCTTGTCCTTCTTGGCCGTCTCGCCGAGCGCGAACATCTCGTCCCAGGTGGCCGGGACCTTCCAGCCCTTCTTCTCGAACAGGCCCTTGTTGTAGAACAGGCCGGTCGGCGCGTAGTACATCGGCATCGTGTACGTCTTGCCGTCGCCGTACGGGTTGGTGTTGAGGTTGCCCACGATGCCGTCGATCAGCTTGTCGCCGACGGTCTTGTCCTCGCCCGGCACCTTCGCCTGGAGCACGGGCGTGAGGTCTTCGAGCGCCTTGTCCTTGATCAGGGTCTCGGTGAGCGCGGCCTTGCGGCCCTGGCCCAGCACCACCACGTCGGGGAAGCGCCCGGCCTTCATGTTCGGCGAGATCTCGTCCTCGATGCTCTTCGAGATCTGCAGTTGCACGTCCACGTTCGGGTGGGCGCTCTCATAGGCCTGGATGACCTGGGCGTACATGTCGCGGCCGTAGCCGCCTTCGAGGGCGGCGACGTCGAGGGTCGTCTTGCCGCCGGCGTCCGAGCCGTCCCCCTCGGCCGCGCAGCCGGTGAGCAGTCCGAGCGTCGCGACCGCGGCGGTCGCGAGGACGAGTGATCTCCTCATGGTTCTGGGATCCTTCCGTGGGCACTCAGCCCACCTGACTGGGGACGGAGGAACGAGTCCGGAGCCGGACGTTGTTACAGTGGCATCGATAACATGGATGGCGCAAGTGGCACTTCCGCAAGTGCCGCTCACCCGGGGGTCAGGAGGCGCGCGGCGGCGCCGTGGACGCGCGTACGGACAGGGTGGCCGTGACCAGGGATTCCTCCGACTCCGCCCCGTCCTCGCGCAGCAGCAGGGCGACGGCCGCCTCGCCGGAACGGTAGAAGTCCTGCCGCACGGTGGTCAGCGGCGGCGAGCAGTAGGCGGCCAGCTCGATGTCGTCCACGCTGACGATGGACACGTCCTCCGGCACGCTCCTGCCGCGCTCGCGCAGGGCGCGGATCACGCCGAAGGCCATCTCGTCGCTGGCGGCGAAGACGGCGGTCACGTCGGGGATCATCGCCAGCACCTGCCCCTGCCGGTAGCCGGAGTCGGGCGACCAGTCGCCCTCCAGCGGGGGCGGCGCCGTGACGCCGGCCGCGGCCAGGCACTCCTGCCAGCCCTGGCGCCGCTGGCGGGCCTCGATCCACTCGTCGGGGCCCGCGACGTGCCACACCTGGCGGTGGCCCAGGTCGAGCAGGTGCTGGGTGGCCAGGCGGCCCGCCTCCTTCTGGTCGATCCCGAGCACCCTGGCGCTGGCCGTACGTGAGCCGTCGAGCGTGACCGTGGGGATGTCGCGGGTGATGTCCTCCATCTTCTGGGTCACGGAGATGAGCGGCACGGCGATGACGATGCCGTCGACGCCCTGGTCGGCCAGCTTGGACAGGGAGCGCTCCATCAGGCCGGTGTCGAGCCTGGCGATGGTCGCGATGCTCACCGCGTAGCCCGCCTCGCCCGCGGCCGCCTCGACGCCGGCGGTGACCGCCGAGCGCGAGTAGTAGCCGCCGGACTGCAGCAGCACGAGCCCGATCGTGTGGCTGCGGCCGGAGGACAGCACCCTCGCGGCGTTGTTGAAGCGGTAGCCCAGCTGCTCCACGGCGGCCAGCACGCGTTTCCTGGTCTCCGGGTTGACGTTGGGGGAATCGCGCAGGGCGCGCGAGACCGTCTGCGCCGACACCCCGGCGGTCCTGGCCACGTCAGCCATGCTGGGCTGCCTCGTCGGCCGCTCGGTGGCTTTGGTCACGGCGCTCCTCTCTCGCGGCTTCATCAAGGGGATCCTACCGCGCTTGTTACATATGGCATCGATAACATAGGGTCTCCCCTCGTGATCGAGCTCCCTGCGACGCGAAACCCCACGACCTCCGCGGCACCTACGGGCTCCGCGGCACCCACGGCCTCCGCGGCGTTCACGGCGTCTGAGGCGTCTGCCGGAACGGCGACGAGCGCGCTCACCTGGTCCGGAGGCCGCCTGCGCCGGCACGGCGTGCCCCACCGCATCCTGTCCGGAGGGTTGCACTACTTCCGCGTCCACCCCGAGCTCTGGCGGGACCGCATCCGCCGCCTGGCCGACCTCGGGCTCAACACGATCGACACCTACGTCGCGTGGAACTTCCACCAGCCCCGCGAGGACGAGGCGCCCCGCTTCGACGGCTGGCGTGACGTCGAACGGTTCATCCGCCTGGTGGGGGAGGAGGGGCTCGACGTCGTCGTGCGGCCGGGGCCGTACATCTGCGCCGAATGGTCGAACGGCGGCCTGCCGAGCTGGCTCACCGCCCGCGACGTCGCCCTGCGCAGCTCCGACCCCGCGTTCACCGCCGCCGTCGGCCGCTGGTTCGACGAGCTGATCCCGCGCCTGGCCGCCCTCCAGGCCGGCGCGGGCGGGCCGATCGTGGCGGTGCAGGTCGAGAACGAGTTCGGCAGCTACGGCGACGACCAGGCGTACCTGCGCTGGAACCGCGAGGCGCTGACCTCGCGCGGCATCGGGGAGCTGCTGTTCACCGCCGACGGCCCGACCGAGCTGATGCTGGACGGCGGCACCCTGCCCGGCACCCTGGCCGCCGTCACCCTGGGCTCCAAACCCGCCGCCGCCCGGCGGCTGCAGGCGGCGCGGCGGCCGGACGAGCCGTTCGTCGTCGCCGAGTTCTGGAACGGCTGGTTCGACCACTGGGGCGAACAGCATCACGTGCGCGGGGTGGACAGCGCCGTGCGCACGCTCGAAGGGATCATCGCCGACGGCGGCAGCGTGAGCGTCTACATGGCCCACGGCGGCACCAACTTCGGGCTCTGGGCCGGCGCCAACGAGCACGAGGGCCGGCTGCAGCCCACCGTGACCAGCTACGACTCCGACGCGCCGGTGGCCGAGGACGGCAGTCTCACGCCCAAGTTCCACGCCATGCGCGCGGCCCTCGGCGCCCGGGGGCCGCTGCGGGTGCCCGAACGGTTGCCGGTGCTGCCGCCGGCGCGGGTGCCGCTCGTCCGCCGCGCCGGACTGCTGCCCGGCCTGCTCGCCCTGCCCGCGCCCGCCACGGTCGAGCCGCGACCGGCCTCGTTCGAACGGCTCGGACTCGACGCCGGAATGGTCCTGCACACCGCGCACCCGCGCATCCCCGAAGGCGAGCACCGGCTCACGCTCACCGACGTGCGCGACCGGGCCATGGTCTTCTGCGACGGCGCGTTCCTGGGCGTGGCCGGTCCCGGCCTGCCGGAGCTGTCCGTACGCGGGAGCGGGGCCGTCGTACGGCTGGAGGTCCTGGCCGAGAGCCTCGGCCGGGTGAACTACGGGCCCGGTCTCGGCCGGCACAAGGGGCTGCTCGGGCCGGTGCTCGTCGACCGGCGGATCGTGCAGGGCTGGGAGAGCAGGCCGATCGCCCTCCAGGAGTGGACCACCACCGACCTCGCCACCGCGACCTCAGCCGGTAGCGTCAGTGCGACAGGCTCCGACGCCGCGACCATCGCCGGCGATTCTGCGGTTGTCGGGGAATTCGCAGGCGGCGCGCCGGTCGGCGCCGGGTTCTCCGAGGCGATCGTGCGCGTCGAGACGCCCGCCGACACCTTCCTCGCCCTGCCGGGATCGGGCCGCGGGCTGGTCTGGGTCAACGGGTTCCTGCTCGGCCGTTACTGGGACATCGGCCCCCAGGTCACGCTGTACTGCCCCGCGCCGCTGCTGCGCGAAGGGGACAACGTCGTGACCGTGCTCGAACTCGAACGGCCCGGCGACGTCCTCGAACTGCGCGATCGGGCGGAGCTCGGGCCGCCTGAGGAGTACGTCGAAGAGTTCGGCTGAGCCCACGACTGTCCACGGCGGTCCGCCCGCCGTCAGACGCCCGCCCGCCGTCAGCCGCCCGCCGTCAGCCGCCCGCCGTCAGCCGCCCGCCCCCGCCTGCTCTCCGTACGCCGTCCACCCCGGCCAGCGCCCGGCCGGAGAAATTCGGTGGACATCGCGCACCCGGATGACCATGGTGAGCGGATGCGACAGCAGGAGATCTGGAACGACGACGTCGCCAAGGGCTACGACACGCCGGGCACCGGCATGTTCGCGCCAGAGGTGCTCGGCCCCGCCGTGGACCGCCTGGCCGAGCTCGCGGAGGGCGGGCGAGCGCTGGAGTTCGCCATCGGCACAGGACGGGTGGCAGTGCCGCTGGCCGAGCGCGGCGTGCCCGTCACCGGCGTCGAACTGGCGCCCGCGATGATCGCGCAACTGCGGACCAAGGTGGGCGAGGCCGTCATCCCCGTGGTCGAGGGCGACATGGCGACCGTCGTGGTGCCGGGCGACTACACGCTCGTCTACCTCGTCTACAACACGATCTCCAACCTGCTCACCCAGGCCGAACAGGTCGAGTGCTTCCGCAACGCCGCCCGTCATCTCGCGCCGGGCGGACGCTTCGTGATCGAGCTCTGGGTGCCCGACCTGCGCAAGCTGCCCCCTGGCCAGCAGGCGGTCGTGTTCGCGTCCGAGCCGGGGTACATCGGCCTCGACACCGTCGACGTGCTGCGCCAGCATGTCGTCTCCCACCACTTCAGGTTCGACGACAGCGGGCGGGCCGAGCTCTTCCGCAGCCCGCACCGCTACATCTGGCCGGCCGAGCTCGACCTCATGGCTCAACTGGCCGGGTTCGAGCTGGAGAGCAGGCACGCCGACTGGACCGGCGCCGAGTTCACCGCCGAGTCACGCTCCCACGTCTCCGTCTATCGCCTGCCCACCACCTGAGCCTCGGGGTGGGCGCCGAGCAGGTCGAGCACGGCGGCGACGGCCGGCGTCACGGTGCGGACCAGCGCGTACGTGGTCCGGGTGATCTCGACCGTGGAGATCGGCCGGAGCACCACGCCGTCAGGCACGCCGACCACGGAGGCGACCAGTTCGGGCGCCAGTCCGACGCCCAGGCCCTCGCGCACCATGCGCAGGACCAGCGCGTAGTCGTCGGCGGTGTGGATGACGTCCGGATGGAAGCCCGCCATGGCACAGGCCCGCCCGAGCAGCACATGGTCGGTGGTGCCCCGAGATCCCGCGATCCACGGGTCACCGCGCAGCGTGCCCAGATCCACCGCGCCCAGGTCCGCTGCGGCCGGATGGGTCGCGGGGAGGGCGAGCAGGATCGGCTCGGCGCCCACGAACCAGCGGGAGATCCCCGGCGGCAGGTCCTCGGGGATCAGGTTGTAGGTGAAGGAGATCCCGAGGTCGCAGGCGCCACGGCGGAGCGCCTCGACGGTCTCGCGGGGTTCGAGCTCGGACAGGATGACCCGCAGGCCCGGATGGCGGGTCCTGGCCACGGCCATCGCGGGCAGCAGGCGGTGCACGGCGGCCGTGGCGAAACACGCCACGCGGACGGGTCCGCGCGGAGTCGTGGCCGAGCGGAGATCCTCCTCCGCCGCGTCCAGGGCGTTGAGGACGATGTGCGCGTGCCGTACGAGACGCCGTCCTTCCGCCGTGAGCCGGACCCGGCGCCCGGAACGCTCGAACAGCGGCACCCCGGCCTCGCGTTCGAGCGTGGCCAGTTGCTGGGAGACGGCCGAGGAGGTCATTCCGCAGACCTCGCCCACGGCCGTCATCGTGCCGTGCTCGGCGAACTCGCGTAGCAGGCGGAGTCTGGTGGGATCCAACATCAAGCGATCCTTATAGATCGGCTCACGATTACTAAGTGGACGTTGCCGATTCGACCACGCGAGACTGTCGCCGCACCACCCGAAATCAGCACCCGGGGTCATCATCGGAGATCGAGGCGAGGAGAAACGTGATGCGAACTGTCGTCGAGGTGCCCCAGTGGCAAGGCTCGCTCTCGCCCACGGCGCCGAGGCTGGTCGAAGGCGCGGCCCGGCTGGCGGCGATGGTCCCGGCCGACGCGCACGTCCGGGTCGAGACGGGCGCCACCCTGGCCGAGACCGCCGCGAGAGTCCGGCGCGCGCTGCCCGCCGCGGGCTTCACCGTCACGGTCGGCGGCGACTGCGGCGTCGAGCTGGAACCGGTCGCCGCCGCGCTGCGCCGACACGGCGACCGGCTGCACGTCGTGTGGTTCGACGCCCACGGCGACCTGAACTCGCCGGAGTCCTCCCCGTCGGGCGCCTTCCACGGCATGATCGTCCGTACGCTGCTGGGGGAGGGCCCGCCGGACCTGGTTCCCTCGCCCACGCTGCGCCCCGACCGGCTCGCCCTCGTGGGAACGCGGGCGCTGGACCCGGCCGAGGCCGACTACATCCGGCTGGCGGACATCGGCGGCCCGGCCAGAGTCGCCGACGACGCGCTCGTCTACGTCCACGTCGATCTCGACGTCCTCGACGGCTTCGCCTCCGTCGGCTATCCCGAACCCGACGGCCTGAGCCCTGAGGCCCTGATCGCGGCCGTCGCCGACCTGGCCGCCCGGCACGAGATCGTCGGGCTCGGCATCACCGAGTACGCCCCCTCGGACCCCGCCGACGAGGACCTGCTCAAGTGGATGGTGCCCGAGCTGGTCCGGCTGTGCGCGGGCTCGCGGGCCCGGCAGATCGAGCGGCGCGCCGTCGCGGCCTGGCCCGCAGGGCACGCGGAGGAACGTGACGGCTGGCTCCTGCGCCACACGCCCGGCGTCCACCGCAAGCGCTCCAACTCGGCGCTCCCGCTCGTGACCGCGTCCCCGCCCCTCGCCGCGGTGGAGACCTTCTACGCCGACCGCTGTCTGCCCGCGATCGTCCAGGTCAGCCCGGCGGAACAGCACACGGAGCTGGACGCGGCCCTGGCCGCCCGCGGATATGCCAAGACCGGCGAGACGCTCGTCATGACCGCGGACGCCGAGACCGTCCTGACCGCCGCCGCCAAGAACGGGGACAGCGGGGTCGAGCGGGTCTTCGATCGGGATCGCTGGGCCGCGTTGTTCGAGGCCGTGACCGGTGACGCCGGCAGCATGCCGGTCATCGGGCGCATCGAGCCCGAGACGGTGCTGCTGGTCGCCGGCAACGGGGCCGGTCTGGGGCTGGCGGTCATGGACGACGGGTGGACGGGCGTGTTCTGCATGGCCACCCATCCAGGCCGCCGGCGCGAGGGCGTGGCCAGGGCCGTCATGGCGGAGCTCGCCCGGTGGTCGCAGGAGCGGGGCGCGCCCTGCCTCTATCTCCAGGTCGAGGAGGACAACCACCCGGCCCGCGCGCTCTACGAAGGGCTCGGCTTCACGACGTCGCACCGCTACCATTACCGCCGCGAGCACCCTCGCGAGTAGAGCCGCGACTGCCGATACGACTGCGGGCACGACTACCGGCACGAGTACGGGCGCGGGGCTGACGGAGACGGCGGCCGGAACGGTCTTTGAATTGCCCTTCAACACGGTGATGTCATGCCGGACCCGTACAGACGCGGACGCCTTTGGGCAAGTGCCTTTCATGCCCGAACGCCGCGGCGCACTCGTGCCTTTTTACCGCGAAGGCGCCCCCGAGAGGTGCGTGATCTGCTGAAGGTGGCTACAGTACGTGCAACCGTGACGTAAATTGGAGCACCCTTATGGCGAAGCGTATTGTTGAGTCCTTTCTCGATGACATCGACGGCAGTGATGCCGAAGGCACCACAAGGTTCTCCCTCGACGGCACCAACTACGAGATCGACCTGTCCGGATCCAACCGGGAGAAGCTGGAGCGGGCCCTGGCCCCCTTCATCACCAAGGCGCGTGCCGTCCGCGCCGACAGGGGCGCGCGCGGCCGCCGTGCGGGCGCCGTCTCCTCCAGGGCCGTCAGCAGGGAGAAGTCGACCGAGATCAGGCGGTGGGCCAAGGCGCAGGGGCTGCCGGTGAGCGAGCGCGGCCGGATCGCCTCCACGGTCGTGGAGCAGTACGAGGCGGCCCACTGAGCGAGCGTCCGGGGTCCCGCCCCGCGCACCGCGTTCAACCGGCCGCCCCGATTCGGTCGCGTTGATTCGGCCGGGACCCCGCCCGCGGGCCACGAGTTTCGGCTGACTTCCTTTCTTCGCCATTAGCCGCGGGCCTCGGCGACGCCTTGCCGGGAGCCCCTCACGCCATTCGGCGTCCCCTTAACTACGCGGTTAATCGCGAATTGGCGGATGGCCGGCGTTCATCCGCGAGATCGCGACCTTGAACGTCGTGCCTTCACTCGCCGCCGGGCGCTTCTCTCACCCCCGCACGGTGGTGACGCGCAGCCGCGGATCCGCCTTGATCTCGGCCTCGGTGAAACGTTCCGTCACCCACCCGTCGCGCGCGAACAGGGCCGTCTGGTCGGTGTGGTGCGGCGAGGACGGGTTCGCGGACAACGAGTAGGTGAGGATCGTGCGCGTCCTCGGACCGTCAGGGGTGAGCTCGACGGCCATCATGAAGCTGGAGCCAGTGTCCACGTCCGGATAGCGCCCGCCGGCGAGCCTGCCGCGCATGCGTACCCGGTCGAAGCAGCCCTCGCCCTCGGTGCAGCCGGGGATCGGGTTCGCGCCGTAACGCTGGGCCTGACCCGGGGTGAGGGTGAGCGGCATGCCGCCGTCCTCGAACGACTTCACCGCCTCGGCCAGGGCCTGCCGCACCTCGGGGGCGTCCCGCTTGAGCCCGCGCGGCGTGGTGAGCGGATGATCGGGATCGAACGGCACCCGCCACCAGCGCCACACGGGTTCACCCGGCTTCGCCGGGCGCTCCATCCCGGTGTAGAACTCGCGCCACAGGATCGCCCCTTCGCCGTCCAGGGTGGCGCGCCCGTCCCAGGCCGTCAGCGTCCGGCAGGCCGCGCGCACGTCGACCCGCTCGCCGGCGGCCGTGCTCATCACGGGATGGGCCCGGCACAGTGCCGCCAGGTCCTGACGCAGCAGCTCGAACGTGTGGTTGCGCTTCGAGCGGACGGTGGCGCTCAAAGTGTCCAGGGTGAAGCCGCGCGGGCCGAGCCCGTCGGAGCCCGACAGCCGCCGGGCGATCATGTCCAGGCTCACCCGGGGCCGCGGCTCGACGTCGGTGCGGACCTTGCCCCACACCTCGTCGTAACCGGTCAGCGGCACCGACGGGTTCGTCATCCAGGGGGTGTTGTTGCTGTTGGCGACGTAGTCGGCCCTGGTCAGCCGGGGCTGGCTGCCCGGCCCGAAGATGCCGGGCACGACGGCGTCGCCGTCGTTGCCCCACAGGCACGCCGAGGTGGTGCCGTCCAGCACGTACGCCTCCAGCGACGGGTCGGGCGATGGCACGACGCAGCGGCGCGCCATGGCGTCGGTCACGTGGGGGACGACCGAGGCGTCGGCGAACGTGGTCGTGCCGGCGACGTCGGTGGCCAGCGTGTAGACGAACGGCAGCCCCTGGTAGGTGTCCTGGGCGGCACGCAGCTCCTTGAGGTCGCGCGCCTTGGCCATCGCCAGCCACGTGTCCGCCGAGCGCAGGTTGGCGGCGTTGACGTCGGCCAGCGCGTAGGCGTACTCGTCGCTCCGACCGGCGGCCAGCACCGGGCCGTAACGGGAGGTGGGGAGGGTACGGGTGACGATGCCGCCGTCGTTCAGCCGCACCTCGACCTCCTGACGCCCCATCGGCTCGGTCTTTCCGTCCACCAGGTAGCCGCCGCGCCCGCCGGCCAGCTTCAGCCGGTAGACGCTGAAGCGGTGGGCGTGGGAGACGGTGTGCGCCCAGGCGACGTGCGCGTTGTGGCCGATCTGGACGACCGGGGTGCCGTACAGGCTGGCGCCCGCCACGTCGAGCACGCCGGGGATGGTGAGCTGCACCTGGTAGAAGCGGCGGATGCCGTTCCACGGGAAGTGCGGGTCGGCCAGCAGCATGCCGTGGCCGTCTCGCGTGGCCTGGCGACCCAGCGCCCAGGCATTGCTGCCGGGGGCCGGCCCGTCCGGCTCGGCCTCTCCGTCTCCGGCGACGGCCTCCTTGAGGCCGGAGCCGCCGGCCAGGCGGTTGAGGTCGAGGAGGTTGTGCCAGACGTCGGTGGCGGTGATGGGACGCACCCACGCCCGGCCCCGGCAGGTGGGGTCGGGCAGGTTCGCCACCCCGGTGTCCCGCAGGTACTTGTTGTAGCCGGCGGCGTAACCGGCCACGAGCCGGCGCATGTCGTCGGTGGGGCCGACCGGCGCCGGCCTGGCCAGCAGCCTCGGTACGACGCCCGAGTCGGCGACGCTCTTGAAGTAGATGTCGCTGGTGAGGTTCGCCACCGGGCGGACCGGGTCGTCCGACTCCGCCTCGGGGCCGAAGAACTGCGAGCGCTCGCCCCGCAGCGTCGTCACCCACGAGGCCAGGACGCACAGGTTGTCCTGGGCGAACGCGTAGCCGTAGCCGAAGCCGAGCCCGCCGTGGTCCTTGGCGGAGATGTGCGGGATGCCGTACTCGGTGCGCCGGATCTCGGCCGCGTAGCTCCCGTCGGCCGGCCGGTCCTGCTCCGCGATGGCGGGCCGGCCCTGGTCCCCGGTAGCGGGCCCGTCAGGGGCCGAGGCGGCCGGCGTACCCGGGACCGCCACCGTGACGGTCGTGACCAAGGCCAGGGCCGCCAGAGCGGCCGGCCAGGATCTGAGCTTCATGGGGGCTCTCCTATTCGAAACGCGCGTTGTCGGGCGCGGTCATGTGCCGCAGCAACGGCAGCGCCATGAGGATGACCAGCAGCGACGCGGCCAGTCCCGCGCCGGCGGTGGCGAAGTAGACGGGGCCGGGCAGCGCCGGCGAGGCGCTCTTCATCGCGAGCCCGTCGATCAGCGGGCCCGCCACGCCGAAACCGGCCGCGGCGGCGACGGCGGCGGCCAGGACCAGCGGCAGCGCCGACTCCAGCAGCACCACCGAGGCCAGGGTGCGGGCGGGCGTGCCCGCCAGTCGCAGCAGGGTGAACGGCTGCCTGCGCTCCATCAGCCCGCCGCCGACCGCCACGACGAGACTGCACCCGCCGGTCAGCAGGGTCAGCGCGACCATGCCCAGCGCGATGTTCTCGACCTGGGTGAACAGCGTCGCCCTGGTCTGGGCGACCTCGGCGAAGGTCATCGGCGCGTCGGCGCCGTACCGCGCCAGCAACGTCCGCACCCGCTCCAAGGTCGCCGCGTCGTCCGCTATGTCCACTCCGTCCGCTCCGTCCGCGTCGGTACGTCCGGCGTCCGTCCCCGCGCCGCCCGCCTCGGCGCCGTGCCCGGTGCCGGAGGGGGCGGCGTCGAGGCGGACCAGGACGGCCGCGAGGCTGAGGCCGGTGGTGGTGGAGACGGACCGGCTGGAGGGGCCGGAGAGGGGCAGGATCCGGTCGATGGTGAGCGGGTTGTCGAGCCCCATCACCCGCTCGAAGTTGCCCATGACGGCCCGCGCGCCCGCCGGGCACGTCCCGAGCACGGGAAAGCGGGCCAGCTCCGCGCACTCGACGGCCGTCGTCGGCGGCGGCCCTTCGGGGCTGATCACGTGGTTCTCGGCCGGCTCCGCCAGCGCGTAGACGGGCAGCACGCCGACCCCCGGGGACGGGGGCAGCCGGTCGAGCAGCTCGGCCCCCTCGCGCGGCGGCAGTCCGCCGAGACCCAGCGGGGCACGCAGCACGCCGGTCAGCGCCCCGCCCGCCACGGCCTGCTGCCCGGAGACGATGGCCGGCACGATGCCCGAGATCGCCGTGCCCAGGAAGACCGCCAGCACGAGCCCGCTCACCGAGCGGAAGGCGCCCCGAGGATCGGCCGCCAGCCGCTGCGAGGCGAGCAGCGTGGCCGCGCCCCTGGTCACGCGGGCCGCGAGCCGCGCCCCCAGCATCGTCAGCCATGGACCGGCCAGCACCAGCCCGGCCATGACCAGCGCGAGCGCCGCCACGGCCACCCCTTCGTCGAGCTTGTGACCGTCGCCACGGAACACCGGCCCGGCGAACAGCCCGAGCCCGGCCAGCAGCGGGATCACCCGCCAGACCCGAGGCGGCCGGGGCGCGGCCTTCTTGACGGTGCCGAGCGGCGAGACCCGTACCCGGCGCAGCGACCACAGAGCGCTGCACCCGGCCAGGAGCGGCACGCAGACGAGCACGGCCGCGTACTGCCAGGTCGCGGGGGCCACCAGGTCGGGGAAGAAGCGGGCGCCGGTGACGCGCACGTCCGCCACGGCCGGGCGTACCAGCGGGAACAGCGCGACACCGAGCAGCGCGCCCAGGAACGCGCCGATCGCCGCGTCCACCGCGGCGATCACGCTGATCTGGCGGGACGTGGCGCCGACGAGCCGGATCGCGGCGAAGCGCGCCTCGCGGCGGGCGGCGGCCAGCCGGGTGGCGGCGCCGACGAGCACGAGCAGCGGCACGAACAGCCCGACGGCCGCGACGGCGAAACCGAACCGGTAGATGTCGCCGAAGTCGTCGTAGCCGGTGCCGGTCTCCACCGTGTCCACCTGCCGCGTCCCCGCGATGGCGGCGACCTCCAGCGGCGTGCGTCCCACCACGACGGTCAGCTCGTCGGGGCCCGACAGGGCGGCCCGGCCGACGGTGCCCGCGAGCGTGCCGGGGAAGCGGTCGCCCAGCTGCTCGGGCGGCACCGAGGCCAGCAGCCTGGCCAAGGTGGGGGAGGCGTAGTACTGGCCGGGGGCGGGCATGCGCGCCAGACCGGGCACGACCGGCGCGCGCGGCCCGAGCGCGGCGGCGTCCAGGCGCTTGATGCTCTGACCGGCGTAGTAGTCCTCGCGGTAGTTCCACAGCGCGCCGTCGGCGGTGGCGTCGAGGACCCACCCGCTGGGGGCGGTGCCGGTGGCGCACTCCCAGCAGGGGCGGGCGGAGGTGGCCTGGAAGGCGTTGAAGAGCGAGAGCGTGACCAGCAGCACGGTGACGCCGGCCGCCACCCCCGCCACGATCAGCGCGAGCCTGGCCGCCGCCTCCCCGCCGCCGCGCAGCGACAGGCGCAGGCCAAGAGCGATCATCGTACGGCCTGATCGGCGAAGGGGTCGGTGACCTGGCCGTCGCGGACGATGACCTCCCGGTCGGCGAAGGCGGCCACGCGGGCGTCGTGGGTCACCACGATCACCGTCGTGCCCTCCTCGCGGGCCAGGCCGACCAGCAGCTCCATGACGTGCTCGCCGGTGAGCGAGTCGAGCGCGCCGGTCGGCTCGTCGGCGAACAGCACCCGGGGCCCGAGCACCAGCGCGCGGGCGATGGCCACCCGCTGCGCCTGGCCGCCGGACAGCTGCCCGGTACGCCGGCCGCCCAGCTCCGCCAGCCCCAGCCGCTCCAGCCAGCCGGCCGCCCGCGCGTAGGCTTCCCGGCGCCTGACCCGGCCGAGCAGCAGCGGCAGGGCGACGTTGTCGGCCACGGTCAGCTCGGGCACCAGCTGCCCGAACTGGAAGACGAACCCGAACGCGGTGCGCCGCAGCTTCGTGCGCCTGGCGTCGCTCATCGTGTCCAGGCGCCGCCCGCCGAACCACACCTCGCCGCTGTCGGGGGTGAAGATCCCGGCCAGGCAGTGCAGCAGCGTCGACTTGCCCGAGCCGCTCGGCCCCATGACGGCCAGGATCTCCCCGGCCTCCACGGCCAGGTCGGCCTCGCGCAGCGCCGGGGTGTTCCCGTACGAGCGGCTGAGCTTGCGCGCTTCGATGATCATGACTCGCGCACCATGGCGGCCAGGGCCCCGAGCCGCGCCTGGGTGACGTCGATCCAGCGCAGGTCGGCCTCCAGGTGGAACATGCCGTGGTCGGCGAGCAGCGCGTCGGTCAGCGAGCCGGTGCGCTTGATCTGGGTGAACTCCCGCATGCGCCGCAGGTGCGTGGCCCGCTGCAGGTCGAGGTAGGCCGCCGCGTCGCGCCCGAGCATGAGCGCCAGCACGACCTTCGTGAACAGCACCGTCTGCAGGTACGGCTCGGCCGCGACCGGCTCCGACAGCCACTCCTCGACCTCCCGCCGGCCGACAGGGGTGATCGCGTAGCGCTTGCGGTCGGGCCCGTCGCCCGGCTCGCTCAGGCCCGCCGTGACCTTGCCGTCCCTGGCCAGCCGGCCGAGCGTGGAGTACACCTGCCCGAACGGCAGCGCCTTGCCCTGGCCGAAGTAGGTGTCGTAGTCGCGCTTGAGGTCGTAACCGTGGCTGGGCTCGCGCTCCAGCAGGCCGAGCAGCGCAAGGGGAACGCTCATGGGCCCGGACTATACACCAGGGTTATACACTCCGTGTATACGTACGATCGGGAGCGGTCAGGAGGCGAAGTCGATCCGCATGACCACCCGCCGCGCCGTCGGATGAGTGATCTCCGCGAACCCGGCCTCCTCGAACACCTGCCGCGCCCCCACGTGCAGCTCGCCCCAGGTGATCTCCTTGCCCGCCCGGGTGATCATCGGATACGCCTCCAGCGCCCGCGCGCCGCGTTCGCGGGCGAAGCCGACCGTGGCCCGCACGAGGGGATAGGTGAGCCCGCGCCCCCGGTAGGCCCTGCGGACCACGAGGCAGGTCACCGCCCACACGTCGTCGTCGTCGCGGTCCTCGTTCCGGCCGGCCCACGGGATGCGGGAGGTGCGCAGCTTCACGTACGCCGTGCGCGGCTCGACCGCCACCCAGCCCGCGGGCTCCCCGTCCACGTAGGCCACCAGGCCGCTGGTCACCGGCGCGTCCGGCTCGTCGCAGGCGGTCTGGGCGCGCAGCATCGCGGCCCGCTCCTCCAGCGTGGTGTCCCGCCAGAACCAGCCGGCCACCTTGAACCGCTGGCAGCGGCAGCGGCGGGCGTCGTTGGCGTCGAAGATCGCGTCCAGGTCCTCCCAGGACGCCTCGTTCGCCGGGACGACGGTGAGCCGCCCGGCCTCGATCGGCCCCTGGTCGTGTGTTGCGAGATGCTGGGTCATCCCCGCATGTTAGGGGCCGTTCCGGACGTTCCGCGTCCGGTATGCCGGCCTCGGGCGGGGGCGTCCCTGTGTAGGCTGGCGGCGAGGAGGGATCAAGACCGGCCATGGACGAGTCCACCCACCGCATCGAGTACGAGACCATGCTGCTCGGGCGGCACCGCTACCTGTCCGCGCCACGTCTTCACCCCGACGGCGGACATCTCGACCGCAGCGCGTACATCGTGCTCAGCCGCCTGGAGCTCGACGGCCCGATGTCGATCGGCCAGCTCAGCGAGGCGTTCCGGCTCGACCCCTCGACGCTCAACCGGCAGACCTCCGCGATGACCCGGGCCGGGCTGGTCGAGCGCATCCCCGACCCGGAAGGCGGCATCGCGCGCAAGTTCCGCGTCACCGCGGAGGGCGAGCACCGCCTCAGGGCCGAGCGCCTGCAGAACATCCAGGGGCTGGAGAAGGTGCTGGAGGGCTGGAGCGAGGAGGACACCGCGGCCTTCGCGGGCTACCTGCGCCGCTTCAACTCCGACATCGAACGGCTCGAAGGCCGCCCCTGGCCCCGTCCCGCTCGCTGATCATTCAGGTGGAGCAGGTCAGGCGGGTGGCGGGCGCTGGGCTGAGAGGCGCTCCATCCCGGCGTTGAACCGCCGCAGGCAGGCGGCGAAAGCGGCCGTGTCCTCCTCGCTCCAGCCCGCGAGGACGCGTTCCAGCCCGCGCACGTTCCGGCTCCGCTCCTCGTCCAGGCGGCGCCGCCCCTCCTCGGTGAGGCGGAACTTGCGCGCGATGCCGCCCTCGGGGTCGGGGATGCGCTCCACCAGCCCGGCGCAGAGCATGGCCGCGCTCTGCCGGTGGACGGTCGACGAGGCCACCCTGAACGCCTCGCTGAGCTGCCCGATCGACATCGGGCCGTCGAGCTCCAGGCGGCTGAGCACAATGTACGCGCTGCGGTCGAGGTGCCGGTCGTCGCCGCCGGCGCTGGGCTGCCTCATGTCGCGGTGCCACCGCTGCACCCGCCACTCCGCAACCTCCCGCCGCGGGGCCGGTCCCAGAGCCGATCGCCGGGCGTTGTGCCGGTGCTGGTGCGAATGCCGATGCGATTGCCGATGCCGGTGCAGGTTCCGATGCCGATGCGGGTGCGGGCGCCGGTGTCAGGGCCTCGCATCCCGCCCCTGCCGCCGACCTGCGCGGGGAGCCGGTGCGACGCTCGTCCGCCGAGGTGACCCAGCCGTTCGCCCCCGGGTGGCTCGGCCCATGTCGATCGTGCACGCGGAACTGGGGCCTTGGGGGGGACGCGTTCCGGTCGCGTGAGGAGCGGGCCGTCCCGGACGGGGCCGGCCGTCCGGAGCCGTCGCCCGCGTACCAGCCGCAGGATCGGGCGACGGCGGACGAGCTGGCCGAGCTGCGCTGGCTGCGCAGGGAGAACGCCGAGCTGCGCCGGGTGAACCTGGAGCTGCGCGGCGACTGCGCGGCCGTACGCGACGAGAACGCCGAGATCCGCGCGGAGAACACGCAGTTGCGCCGGGAGCTGGACGTGCTCATGGAGAGCGTGTCCGCCTGGGTGAAGAACCTGGCCGATCGCTGATGAAGCCGCCGGGCCGATAGGTCAGGGGTCTCGGTCCCGTCCGGAGGCCGGCGGCCGGGCTCAGGCCGTGGCTCAGGCCGTGGGTCAGCGGTGCCGGTCGAGGCCGGTGGCGAGTTCGGCGATGGCCTCGTCGATCTGCCGGCCCAGCACGGCCATCGACGGCGTCGGCTCGGGGCCGGGCCCCGGCAGCAGCCACCGATCCAGGACGACCCGGAGGGCTGACAGCACCGCCGCCGCGCACACCGCCGGATAGACCGGGCCGTCCCCCGGGCCCCGCCCATGGGGAAGGCCGAGGCGGTCGGCTATCGCGGTGGCGAGAGCCTGTTCCTGGGCGGCGAGCACGGCCAGTTTCTGCGGCACCAGCGACGGCGCCCTCCTGATCAGCCGCATCGCCTCGATGTAGTCGCGGCCGGCCGCGTCGCTGCGGTTCATGACGGTGAGCACCGCCTCGCGGAACGCCTGGAGCACCGACTCGGTGAGCGGCCGGGCCCGGAACTCGGCGATGAGCGCCTCCGCCCCGGACGACAGCGAGGCCACCACCGCCTCCTCCTTGCTGGAGAAGTAGTTGAAGAAGGTGCGCAGCGCGATGTCGGCCTCGTAGGCGATCTGCTCGACCGTGACGTTCTCGACGCCGTGCCGCAGCGACAGGCGCAACGCGGCTTCGCGCAACGCGGCCCGCGTGGCCTGTTTCTTACGCTCACGGCGCCCGACGACCGGCTCAGCGGTCGCGATCGGCGCAGGATGGCTCACCCGTTCTCCTCTCCCGTCGCGGTCGGCCGGTCCCTCATTATGGGGCTTCGGCCGGCCACGCCAGGGCGGCTTCGGGTGGCCGCTACGGGTGGGCCCGCCTCAGGCGATGAGCCCGTACTCGATGGCCGTGGCCGCGGTGGCCGCGACCTGGGCGATCACCAGGGCGACCAGTGCGACGGCGAGCAGGATGACGAACCTGACGGCAGCGCGCATGGGAGCTCCCCCTTCTGATGGGTTCGCCCCCGATGATGCGATCCCGGCCCGCCCCCGTCCAGACCCTCACGCCTTGATCGTGGTGCCCTGCGCGGAGACGAGGTGCCAGAGGCCGGGGGAGGCGGCGGCGTACACATGGGTGTACCGGCTCGCGGCGCTGAACGGGGTGCCGTCGGGGTTGGTGAAGTTCATCCCGGTACGCCCGACGACAATCCCCACATCCCCGACCACCCGCACGACCGCCTCCCCGGGGAACGACTCGATCCTCGGGAACTCCAGGGCCCCGGACGCGAGCAGGCCGATGACCGTCTCCTTGTCGGCGACGGCGCCGTCCTCGACGCTCACGAGGAGGAAGTCGTCCGACAGCAGCTCCTTCAGCCGGCCGGCGTCACCGCTCGTCAGAGCGTCGAAGAAGCTCTGGTCGTGGTCGAGGAGGATGTCGCGGAGAGTGTTGTGCGGCGTGCCCTCGGAAGTGCCGCCGGAAGTGTCGTGGTCGGGAGTCATGGGCGTCCGTTCGTCGAGGCCGGGAGACCGAGGGTAGACGTTGACGCCGGTGTCAAGGTCAAGCGGGCGGTGTCCTGGGAGCGAGTGCGACGCAGCAGCCGTCGGGTCTGGGCGCGAGGGTGGCGTCGAGCGTGGTGGCGCCGAGGCCGTCGAGGAGGCCGGAGACGAAGGCGTGGTTGATGGCGCAGACGAGGTCGGGGTCGTCGGCCGCCATCGGGTGGAACGGGCAGTTGCGCAGGGTCATCCGCGTGGGGGCGTCGCGGGCCGGCTCGAAGCCGTGGCGTTCGAGCAGGTCGGCGACGTAGGTGAGGGCCCGTTCCGGGCCGAGCCGACCCGGCCTGAGCCGGTCGCGGTCGGCCGCGCCCAGTGACCGCCCGTGGGAGGCGGCCGAGCGCAGTGCCGCCTCGGTGCCGCTCTCGCCGGGGGCCTGGTGGCGTACGGCGCGCAGCAGGATGCCGGCCAGCAGGCCGTGCTCGCGCGGTGGGATGCTGATCTGCAGGCTCGTCTCGGCCGGTGCGTACACCTTGGGCGTGCGGCCCGCACGGCGCAGGCCGGCCGGGCGGGCGTAGGAGACGGAGAGCAGGCCGACGGCGACGAGCTTGTCGAGGTGGAAGGCGGCGAGCTTGCGCGAGATGCCCGCGTCGCGGGCCGCCTCGTCGCGGGTCACGGGGGCGGGCGAGCGGCGGACGTGGTCGTAGAGGCGGCGCCGCAGGTCGTCGCCGAGCACCGCGACGGCTTCGAGCGCTGAGCTCATGTGGTGAGAGTAACACCCATGACAGTGGGTCAAATGTCGAAGACAGCCTCCTCTAACTGCTTAGCCATAGACCCGCGGGCCGAATAAAGCCAAAACTTGTTGGCAAATAGGAGGTGGGCCGTGACGAGTCCACTGCATCGCGCCAAGCGCCCGGCGACCGCTCTCGCCGGCCCGTACGGGCACCCGTTCCATCCGATCCTGGTCACCGTGCCCATCGGTGCCTGGGTGACGAGCCTGATCTTCGACCTCGCCTCGTACGTCGTGCCCGACCCGGCCTTCCTGGTCAGGGGCTCGCTCTGGCTGATCGCGACCGGTGTGCTCGGGGCGCTGGGGGCGGCCCTGCTCGGGTTCCTCGACTTCCTCGGCATCGAACGGGGGACCGCCGCGTACCGCACGGGGATCGTGCACATGTGCCTCAACCTGACGGTCACCGCCGCGTACGGCCTGGCCTGGGCCTGGCGCGCCACCGGCGACGCCGCGGCCGAGCCGGTCGCCGCCGGGCAGGTGGCCCTGTCGGCCGTCAGCCTGGCCGCCCTGGCGGTCTCGGGCTACCTGGGAGGCAAGCTCGCCTACCGCTACGGCGTCCGCGTCGCCGACGAGAAGACGCAGGCCGAGGGTTTCCACACCTGATCCGCGAAGGAGGATCATGGACATCGCCGCACTCATCACCTGGATCGTCACCGCGCTCGGCGGCTTCGCTCTGCTGGGCATCTGGATCTCCCGGGGCGGCCTGCGCCGCGAGGAGGGCGCCGGCACCCGGCTGCCCAGCCCGGTGGTCTTCGGGCATCTGCTGCTCGCCGCCGCCGGGCTGGTCGCCTGGATCCTCTACCTGGCGACCCGCTCGACCGGCCTCGCCTGGACGGCACTGATCATCCTGGTGCCGGTGGCCCTGCTCGGCTTCGTCATGCTGGCCCGCTGGATCCCGATCTACCGCGCCCCCGCCCCGGAGACCGCGGCCCCCACGACCGCCGCCTCCGAGACCACCGCCCCTGGGACTGCCCCCGGGGCCGTCCCCGGTGCCGCCGCCTCCGGAGCCGTCGCGCCGGCCGAGCGGCACTTCCCCGTCGCGGTCGTCGTCGGGCACGGACTGCTGGCCGTCGTCACGCTCGTGCTCGTCCTGCTCGCCGTCCTCTCCTGAGGCCGCCCGGTACGGTCGTGGGTCATGGAGATCTGGATCAATCCCGCCTGCTCGAAGTGCCGCTCCGCCCTGTCCGTCCTGGACGCCGAGGCCGCCGACTACACCGTGCGGCACTACCTGGAGGACCCGCCGGACGAGGCGGAGTTGCGCGAGGTCCTGGCCCGGCTCGGCCTCGAACCGTGGGACATCACCAGGACCGGTGAGGCGCGGGCGGCCGAACTGGGTGCGGACGCCTGGCCGCGCGACGCCGCCCACCGCGACCGGTGGATCGAGGCGCTGGCGAAGGACCCGATCCTGATCCAGCGCCCGATCATCACCGCCGACGACGGATCGGCGGTGGTCGCCCGCTCCGAGGAGGCGGTACGCCGTGCGCTCGGAACCGATGGCTGACGTGGGGTGACGGCGGTCGCCAGGACCGGCGAGGACCGGCGAGGACCGGCGAGGGCTGGTGACGGCCGGCGACGAGACGGCGTTCGGCGTGGCACCGGCCAGGACGGGAGCGCGTTCGTCACAATGGGGAGCACTGCGATCACGATGTGCGAGGAGGGCGGATGCGGTCCATCACGAGCGTGGCGGCGGCGCTCGCCCTCGCCGCCCCGCCGGCCGCCGTCCCCCTGACAGCCCCACCGGCCGCCGCCACCGCCACCGCCACCGCCACTTCCACCGACGACAACGACGACGAGCCGAAGTGGCGCAAGCTCACCTCCTTCCGCATCTCACCCGAGGCACCCCACCAGAACGACGTCCTCAGGGTCCTCCTGCACTGCCCCGTCGAGGCGAACCACGCGATCCTCGGCTCCACCGCGTTCATGCTCAAGGGCTCATGGCGCCGCTACCGCGAGGTGGGCGTGGGCCTGACGAGCCGGGGCTTCGGCCGGCGGGCCGTGATCATCTCCCGCTACGCGCCCCCGGGCGACCACGTGGTGCGGATGAAGTGCGTCAAGGTGAGCATCCACAAGCCGAGCGGCCTGCGGAAGGTCAAGGTGCTCAGCCGGGCCGCGCTGCCGCTCACGGTGCGCCATTTCCACATCGGGCAGTACTTCTGACCGGCTACCAGTCGTGCACCGTGCCGTCCAGCAGCCGGTTGACCGGCAGGTACGCCTGCTCGTATGGATCGCGGCGGCCATGCCGACGGGGGAGATGTCCTCGGGCCCGTGCACGGCGCTCTTGATCTGGTACTGGGCGGCGAAGTCGAACAGCTTGCGCAGCGGCGTGGTGGTGTGGGAGCGCACCAGCCGCAGCCCCTCCTGGTTCTCGGCCGGCGTGCAGTCCTCCAGCCAGAACAGGTCGTACGGCTCCAAACCCGCCCCGGCCTGGCCGCCTGGATCGGGGTGAGCCGGTGGTGGGCGTCGTGCAGGAGAGGCAGCTCGCGCTCCGACGGGAGCTTGGCGCCCGGCGCGATGTCGCCCGAGCGGATGTCGTGCTCCAGCTGGCGCGCGATGCGCTCGGTCAGCAGGCCCCGGTAGGACGGTGACTGCTCGTGGCCCATCGGCGCTGGCGGGTCGGTGGGCAGGCGAAGAGAATACGGCAGCGCCCAAGAGGGCCAATTCGGGCGTTGATCAGTAAGATCACCCTGTTTCGATGATCCGGCGATCGGGAGCCTCGATGAGCGACCCCGGCGGCTTTGGCCCCCTCACGGCGGACGAGCGCGAGGTCATCGGCCCCTACCGGATCGCGGGCCGGATGGGCGCCGGCGGCATGGGCGTGGTCTACGCGGGCACCGCGCCCGACGGCGGCAGGGTCGCGGTCAAGGTGATCCATCCCGGGCTGGCCGCCGACCCCGACTTCCACGCCCGCTTCGTGCGCGAGGTGGACATGCTGTCCCGCGTAAGGGGCCGGTGCACGGTCTCGGTGCTCGCCGCCGACACCGCCGCGATGCCGCCGTGGCTGGCCACCGAGTACGTCCCAGGCCCCACCCTGAACGCTTTCGTCCGTGGTGACGGGCCGCTGACGTACGAGCGGCTGACCGACTTCGGCGTGGACATCGCCGAGGCGCTGACCGACATCCACCGGGCCGGCGTCGTGCACCGCGACCTGAAGCCCGGCAACGTGATCCTGTCCGCGTCCGGGGCGAAGGTGCTCGACTTCGGCATCGCGCGGGCCCTCGACGAGAGCGGGCTCACCGGCACCGGCGGCCTGATCGGCACGCCGGGGTGGATCAGCCCCGAGCAGTACCGGGGCGAGCAGGCCGACGCCGCCGCCGACGTCTTCGCGTGGGGCGCGCTGATGACGTACGCAGCCACGGGACAGCCGCCGTTCGGCACCGGGCCGCCCGAGGTGCTGGCCTACCGCGTCATGAGCGCCGATCCCGACGTGTCCGGGGTGCCCGCGCCGCTGCGCGCCCTGGTACGCGCCGCCCTGGCCAAGGACCGCGCGGCCCGGCCCGCCGCGCATGAGATCCTCGCCAGAATGGCCGCGATCAGGGCGGGCGCGGCCGACCCGGGCGGGGGCGGGAAGCGGATGACGGTGCCGCTGTGGCCGGTGGCGGCGGCCGCCACCGCGGTCGTGGTGGCCGGGGTGGTGATCGCGGTGAGCTCGTCCGGGGTGCTGGGCGCGCTCGTGCCGCCGAACCGGTCCTCTGGCAGCGCCGACGCCGCCGAGCAGACCTCCGAGAGCTCCGGCGAGACACCGTCCGACACCCCCGAGCCGTCTGACACACCTGAGCCGTCTGACACCCCGGAGCGGACGCCCGACGACACCTCCGAGCCGACCCCGACGCGTGCTGAGAAGACTCCTGAGGACAGCGAGACCCCGACCCCGAGCCGGGCCAGCCGCCGGCCCCCCATCCCGTGCGCGACCGCGTCCGCCGTGCTGAGCTACCTGAAGCGGATGAACCAGGGCAGCCTGCCCGACGACGCCCGCGTCACCGGCAAGAGGTGCTCGGGCCGGTGGGTGGCCGCCAGGATCGACTCGCCGAGCGTCGGCGGCGTGAAACTGATCGCGACCCAGGACACCGGCGGCTTCACCGGCGGCGAGTACGGCAGCAACGTCTGCTCGGTGACCGACCAGCCGTCCCTGCTCAGGAGCGCGCCCGCGACCATCCGCGGCTGGTTGTGCCCCAACGGCTTCAGCTAGGCGCGCCCCTCACCGGGCGGGCGCGTAGCCGTAGAGGGACGGCGCCGCCATGCCGTCCTGCGGGCTGATCGTCACCGTGCCGTCGGACACGTGCAGGTACGTCATCCGGAAGAAGGGCACGAACCAGCCGTCCTCGACCAGATGCCGGTTGAGCGCTTCGAGGTCGGCCTCGGCCGGCTTGTCCCTGAGCTTCGGCAGCAGCCGCCGCACCGTGGCGTCGGTGTAGCCGGCCGGGTTGAGCCGCCCAGGCAGCACCAGCTCACGCAGCACGGCCCAGTCGTCGGACGACTGGCGCAGCGTCATGACCAGCCCCGGGTACGCCTGCTCCAGCAGGATCCGCCGCTGGGCCGAGCCGTGGTCGAGCGGCTCCCACACCACCTCCACGCCGACCGCGCCCAGGTCGTTCCTGAGCAAGGAGGCCAGCGCGGGGCTCACCACGGACGGGTCGCGCGGCAGCCTGAGCGTGAACCCGTTCGCCAGCCCTGCCTCGGCCAGCAGTGCGCGCGCCCTGGCCCGGTTGAGCGCGTAGTAGGTGTCGAGCTCGGGCCGGTATCCGGCCGTGCCGGGCCCGAAGACCTGGCCGGTGACCTGGCCGCGGCCCTGCCGGAGCTTGCTCAGCAGGGTCGGGCGGTCCACGGCGTAGTTGAGCGCCCTGCGCACCCGTGGGTCCTTCAGCTCGGGCGCCACCGCGCCCGCGCGGTCGAACAGCATCAGGCCCTGAAGGTCGGCGACCTGCTCGACGGTGCTGAAGCTGGGGTCGTTCCTGACGGCGAGCTGCTGGGCCGGGTCGCGGAGCAGGGTGGCGTCGAACCGGCCGGCCGTGAGGCCGGTGACGATCGCGCTCTCGTCGGGGAGGTAGCTGAACGTGATCGTGTCGTAGGGGAGCCGCGCGCCCCAGTAGCCGGCCGCCCTGGTGAACACCCACGTGTAGCCGGCCACCGTCCTGGCCTGGTCCAGCTCGTACGGGCCAGTGCCGCTCGGCTCGATCCGCAGCCCCTCGCCGGGCAGCCCGGCGGGGGCGGCCACCAGGCCGGCCGGGCCGCCGAGCGAGTTGAGCAGCCCGGGGTCGGGCTCCGGAAGGACCAGCCTCACCCGCGTGGCGTCCACCACCTCGACCGCCTCGACCCGGGCCAGGGCGCCGGCCGCGGCGCCGTCGCCCCGCCGGAGGTGATCCAGGTTCGCCTTGACCGCGCTCGCGTCGAAGGGAGTGCCGTCGTCGAACCGCACGCCGGTGCGCAGGGTGAGCGTCAGCGTGGTCCGGGCGGCGTCGTAGGCCCATCCGGTGGCGAGCATGGGGCTGAGCGCGCCGTCCGGCTCGCGCTTGACCAGGGTGTCGTAGACCGCCTGGAAGTACGGCAGGGTTCCGGCGGTCGCGTCTTCGGTGTCGAAGCTCGTGAGCAGGGTCGTGGTGGCGATGTCGAGAGACGTGTCGGCAGGCGCCGCGCCGCCGTGGGCCGCGCAGCCCGCCAGCACCGTCGCCGCGGCCAGCAAGGCGAGCAACCGCGCGGGTGCGGGCATGACACTCACTCCGTCTCACGAGAGCAGGCTCGGCGGAAGGCGATCTTCCGAAAGAGTCAGCCCATTGTCCCGCCGGCCGGGAGCGCCCGCGCCCTCCCCACCGCTACCAGGGCACGGTGGTCCCGTCCCAGGAGACGTACGCGCCGGTGGGGCCGTCGTCGGGAAGCAGGGCCAGTCGCACGGCCGCCTCCGCCGCCTCGGCCGGGTCGCCGCCCGAGGCGGCACGCTCGGTGAGATCGGTCTTGCGCAGCCCGGGAGCCAGGGCGTTCACCTTGAACCCCGCCTCGTCCAGCGCCTGCGCGTAGTAGATCGTCAGGGCGTTCAGCGCCGCCTTGGACGAGCGGTAGGCGGCGCCCGAGCCGGCCGCGAGCGCGAACGCGTGCGACGGGTCCGCGCTCCAGGTCAGCGAGCCGGTGCCGCTGGAGATGTTCACGATCCTGGGCCTGGGGGAGCGGCGCAGCGCGGGCAGGAAGGCGTTGGTGACCGCGAGGACGCCGAAGACGTTCGTCTCGTACGTGCGCCGGAAGGAGTCGATCCCCGCGTCGGGTGCCTTCGCGTCGTCGGGCATGATCCCGGCGTTGTTGACCAGGATGTCCAGCCGGTCCACCTCCCGCGCCGCGGCCGCGATGCTCCCTTCGTCGGTGACGTCGAGGACCAGCGGCCTGGCGTCGCCGCCGATCTCCTTGACCGCCTGCTCGCCCCGGCCGAGGTCGCGCGAGCCGACGTAGACGGTGCAGCCCGCGTCCGCGAGCTGGCGGGCTATCTCCTTGCCGATCCCCTTGTTGGCGCCGGTGACCAGCGCGACGGAATCCCGTGGTGCCGTGAAGTCGTTCATGCCTTCGACGATGCCCCCGGCGACAGGGGTTCAGCCAGGGACAGCCGATCCCTGGAAGAGAGGGGAGACGCGCGTGGCCAAGCGGGAGCTGGCCCGTTTCCTGCGGGCGCGGAGGGAGGGCCTGCGTCCCGCCGACGTGGGCCTGCCCGCCGACCGGCGGCGCAGGACACCGGGGCTGCGCAGGGAAGAGGTGGCTGAGCTGGCGAACATGTCGGTCGACTACTACGCCAGGCTCGAACAGGCGCGCGGGCCCCGCCCGTCGCCGCGCGTCCTCGACGCGCTCACCGGAGCGCTGCGGCTCGACCGCGCCGAGCGCACCCACCTGTTCCAGCTGGCCGGAGCGCCGCCCACGCCGCCGCCCGGCCCGGTACGCCGCGTCCGTCCCGACGTGGCCGGGCTGCTCGACCGCATCCCCGACGCGGGCGCCATCGTCACCGACGCGAGTTACGACGTCGTCGCCTGGAATCGGCTCGCCCACATCCTGCTGGGCGGGGACTTCGAGACCGAGCCGAACCTGGCCCGCCGCCGCTTCCTGGGCACCGGCCCACTGCCCGAGAGCTCCGGCAGGGAGGAGTTCGGCCGTGTCGTGGTCTCCCGCCTGCGCCGGGCCGCCGAGCGGTACCCGAGAGACGGGGCGCTGGCCGGGCTGTTGCGTGAGCTGCGGGCGGGGAGCGCGGAGTTCGCCGAGCTCTGGGAGGCCAATCCGGTGCACGCGCCGGGCCACCGTACGAAGACGGTGCCGCATCCGGGCGGCGGCATGTTGAAGGTGAACTGCGACATTCTCGTGGTCCCCGACGACGATCAGCAGGTCGTCTTCATCACCGGGGATCCGGGCACGCCCGCCGCCCGCGCGCTGCGCGAGCTGAACCGTACGCGGGGCGACTAGCGCGAGGCGGCGGGGCCCGGGGATCGGGGATCGGGGATCGTGGTGCGGCGGGCGGGCTCAACGGATGCTCAACGAGGGTTCAACAGCACCGGGCGCATCATGCGGATCGCCCGCCGGTGACGCCGGGAAGCGAGATCATGCGGTTGTGCGCCCAGGCGTCCGTGATCACGTACAGGAGCCCTCATGCGAATGAAGACATCCACCGTCCTGGCCTGTCTCGGGGCCTTGGGCATCGGCGTCGCGCCGGTCACCGGGGCGGCGGCCGACGTGAGCGGCCCGCCGGTGATGAACGCGCCGGTGTTCAACGACCCGACGGCCGACTCGGGCGTCGCCGGGAGCCCGAGCGCCACGCAGTCGGCCGTGATGGACCAGCTCATCAGGCTCGTCAAAGCCGTCCCCGCGGGTGGCGAGATCCGGTTCGCGATGCACGAGTTCGCCCCGGGCGACCGGTCGAGCGAGGTGGCCTCGTCGCTGATCGCCGCGCACGAGAGGGGCGTCGGCGTCCAGGTCATCATGGACAGCCAGGAAGACGGCGGCAACGACGCCGTCTTCGGGCAGCTCAGCGCCGCGCTCGGCACCACGGAGACGGCCGCGTCGTGGGCGGTTCGGTGCGAGTACCCGAGCCAGGACGTCAACCGCGGCTGCATCGCCCGCGACTACCTGCACGACAAGTTCGCCACCTTCTCCCGCGTCGTCGCCGGCGGCACCACCTACGACAAGGTCGTCTTCCAGAGCTCGTCGAACCTGTCGAACTGGTACCTGTACAACTCCTACAACGACGGGTTCACCCTCTCCGACTCCACGGTCTACGACGGCTATGTCCGTTACTTCAAGGACCTGCGCGCCGGGCGGCTCAAGCCGGTCGACCCCGACTACTTCTGGACGACTCCCACCGGCTCCACGTACAAGGGGCACTTCTTCCCCCGCCTGAGCTCGGAGGGCGACCCGATCGTCAACGTGCTCAAGCTGGTCGAATGCGGTTACAAGGACGCCGACGGCGTGAGCAGACAGACGGACATCCGCCTGGCCCTGACGGCCTTCAACGCCGCCAGGAAGGAGATCGCCGACGAGCTGATCAGGCTGCGCGGCGAGAACTGCTGGATCGACATCGTGTACTACGACGACCCCGCGAAGCGGAACGTCACCGACTACATCAGGGGCCTGCTCGCCCGCAAGGCGTCGAACGGCAAGTACCTCCAGGTCAGGCCGTGCCGGTTCACCGTCGGCAACCGGTCGGTGGTGCCGCACACGAAGCTGATGATGATCGACGGCGCGTACGACGGCGGCATCACGCCCCGCGTCTACACCGGCAGCGCGAACTTCACCACGCTGGAGAACGCCGACGACTCCCTGCTCCGGATCAGCGGCCGTGACGTGCACTCCCAGTACCTGTCGTGGTTCTACAAGATCCGCAGCGCCTGTGGCGGCGGAGCCGCCGGCTAGGCGGTCTCCGGGTCGGTAAGCGCTTACCCGCGTAGTATCCTCCGCCTCATGGCTTTTCGTCTCCCCCCGTCCGACGACCACCTGTCCGGTCACACCGGTTGGATCCGGGCGCACTGGGAGGCCATGGCCGACCACCTGCTCGACTCCGTGCTCCCGTACGCGACGGACGGCTTCGCCCAGTTCCGTCTGCCGGGCCGGGCGAGCAGGTCGGGACCGGTCAGCGACGGGCTGGAAGGGTTCGCCCGCACGTTCCTGCTCGCCGCCTTCAGGATCGCCGGCGCGGGCGGCCGGGTGCCGTCCGCGCTGATCGAGCGGTACGCGAGCGGCCTGGTGGCCGGCACCGACCCGGCGCACCCGCACGCCTGGCCGCCGCTGACCGACATGTCGCAGCAGCTCGTCGAGGCCGCCTCGATCGCGCTCGCCCTGCACGAGACCCGCCCGTGGCTGTTCGACCGGCTGGCCCCGGCCGAGCGGGAGCGGGTGGTGGCCTGGCTGGCCGGGTTCATCGGGCGGCGCACCCCGGACAACAACTGGGTGCTGTTCCGGGTGGTCGTCGAGCAGTTCCTGGCCGAGGTGGGCGGGCCGTACGAACCCGGCGAGATCCAGGGCGGCCTGGAGCGCATCGAGAGCTGGTACGCCGGCGACGGCTGGTACTCCGACGGCCAGGGCAAGAACTTCGACTACTACTGCGGCTGGGCCATGCACCTCTACCCGTCGCTGTGGGCCAGGATGGCCGGCGACAGCGCCCGCCAGGAGCTCTACGCCGCCCGGCTGCACCGCTTCCTGGGCCAGTACCAGCACTTCTTCGCCGCCGACGGCGGTCCTGTGCACCAGGGTCGGTCGCTGACGTACCGGTTCGCCACGGTCGTCCCGTTCTGGCTGGGCGCGCTGACCGGCGCCACGCCGCTGCCGCCCGGCCGCACCCGGCGCATCGCCAGCGGCGCGCTGCGGCACTTCGCCGAGCGCGGCGCGCCCGACGAGCGCGGCCTGCTCACTCTCGGCTGGTACGACGCCTTCGAGCCGGTCACGCAGTCGTACTCGGGGCCGGCGTCGCCGTACTGGGCCAGCAAGGCGTTCCTCGGCCTGCTGCTGCCCCCTGAGCACCCCGTCTGGACGGAGCCCGAGCAGGCCGCGCCCGTCGACCTGGCCGACCAGTCGATCGCCATGCCCGCGCCCGGCTGGCTGCTGCACGCCACCCGCGACGACGGCGTGGTCCGGCTGATCAACCACGGCAGCGACCGCGACCGCGTCCAGGACCAGGACGCCGCCCCCGACCCGCACTACCTCAAGCTCGCCTACACCAGCCACTCGGGACCCGAGACGGGAGACGTTGACAACCACCTGGCCGTCCTCGGCCCCGACGGCGCCGCCTCGCTCAGGCGGCGGATCGAACCCCTGGCCGTCGCCGACCGCTTCGCCGCCTCCGCCTACCAGGACGGCCCCGTCCGGGTGGTGACGGCCTCGGTCGTGGACGGGGCGGCCGAGATCAGGATCCACCGGGTCACCGCCCCCGCCGGGCGTCTGGTGCGCGACGGCGGTCACGCCCTGGCCGCCCCGGTGCCGCTCGACCTGGGAGAGGGGGAGGCCAGGCGGCTGGACGGGCTGGGCAGCGGGGTGCGGCCGCTGCACGGGTACACGGGCACGGGGATCGTCACGGCCGAGGGGGCCAACGCCTTCGGGCGCCTTTCTGCCACCCCGTACGCGATCGGCGCCCATCCCGGCGGCACCGCCGTCTACGTCAGCCTCGTCTGGCTGGCCGGGACGCCGCCGGCGTCGCCCGGCGTGCGCGTCGAGGGGGACGACCTGGTCGTCCTCACCCTGGCCGGCGGCGACACGGCGACCGTCCACCTGAACGGCACCCCGTCCTGCAAACGGGCTCCCGCGCTGAACGGCTCCCCGCGCTGAACGGGCCTCCGCGCTGAACGCGATGCTCGTGCCGAACGCGGCGCACGCGCGGGGCGGCAGGAGGCTGTTCGGGTGGGGGATGATCGGTATACGGTCGGGCGATACTGGTCCTCCTCCCCTCCAAGGAGCGGCATACCGTGCGATCCCGGTTCCTGGCCGCGCTGGCGGCCGCGATGGCCGTCATGACGGCCCTCACGCTCAACGCTCCACCCGCCGCGGCGCAGGACGACCTGCTGGACAGGCTCAAGGCCATCCCAGGACTCACCGTGGTGTCGGAGACCCAGCCGACCGGCTACCGGTTCTTCGTCATGACCTTCACCCAGCCGGCCGACCACCGCCACCCCGGCAAGGGGACCTTCCAGCAGCGGCTCACCCTGCTGCACCGCTCGGCCGACGCGCCCGTGGTGCTCTACACCGGGGGATACGGGCTGCCCGCCGCCCCCACGGCCTCCCGTACCGAGCCGACCCGGCTGCTGGACGGCAACCAGGTCTCCGTCGAGCACCGCTTCTTCAGCCCGTCCCGTCCGTCACCAGCCGACTGGGACGACCTGACGATCTGGCAGGAGGCGACCGACGAGCACCGGATCGTCCAGGCGCTCAAGACCGTCTACTCGGGCAAGTGGATCCAGACCGGGGCCAGCAAGGGCGGCATGACGTCGGTCTACCACCGCCGCTTCTACCCCGGCGACGTGGACGGCGTGGTGGCCTACGTCGCGCCCGACGACCCGGTGAACCAGGCGGACCAGACCTACGACCGCTTCTTCGACCGTGTCGGCACCCCCGCCTGCCGTGCCGCGCTGCGGACCGTGCAGCGCGAGGCGCTCAAGCGCCGCGACCGCATGGTGGCGCTGCTGGAGGCCGACGCCGCGCGTAACGGCTACACGTTCGCGAGGACGCTCGGCAGCGCCGACCGCTCGTTCGAGATGACGATCCTCGACACGGCGTGGGCGTTCTGGCAGTACATGTCCGAGGCGGACTGCGCCGCCGTGCCGCCCGCGAGCGCCACGGACGAGGAGCTGTACGCCTGGATCGACGCCGTCACCTTCTTCGGCTTCTACACCGACCAGGGCCTTGAGTACTACTGGCCGTACTACTACCAGGCGTCCACCCAGCTCGGCTGGCCCGACCTGAAGTTCGCGCACCTGCGCGGGCTGACCCGCCACCGCGGCCTCTACCACCCCAACTCGGTGCTGCCCACCGAGCTGCGCTCCCGGCACGACCCGCGCCCGATGCTCGACGTGGACCACTGGGTGCGCACCCGGTCGGAGCGCATGCTCTTCGTCTACGGGCAGAACGACCCGTGGAGCGCGGAGCGGTTCACCCCGAGCCGGCGTGACTCCTACCTCTACGTCGCGCCCGGCTCCAACCACGGGGCGAGCATCGCGCGGCTGACCGAGGCGGACCGGCAGGCGGCCACCGCCACGCTGCTGCGCTGGGCGGACGTGCCGCAGGCGCGGCGGCTGCCGGAGGCGGCGAGCCTGCCCGACGACGACATGCTCATCGACCGCCGCACCCACTGACCACGGCACCTCCTGACCGCCCGTCGCTGACCGCTCCCGCTGACCGCCGCCCTGCGCGCCCGCCTCATCTCGGCAGGCGCGCGAGCGGCGGTCAGTCCGTTCCGGCGGGTGCGCGGGCCGGTGCGGCCGTTCCCCAGGACGCCAGCCGCTCGCGGACCTCCCGCCGGACGGTCAGCGCCAGCGCGTCGCGGTACGCACGTTCCAGCAGGTCCGCGAGCTCGACCCGAGCCGCGCCCGACTCGGCCGAGCGGACCGCCGCCTCGACCATCGCCAGGCTGCCCAGGTTGCGGGCGATGGACCCGGACGGCTCCACCCCGGTCCGCAGCGCCGCGACGAACTCCGCCAGCGCACCCGCGATCTCCTCACCGGCGCCGGGCGGCACGTCGGCGGCGCCGTCCAGGCTGGAGGTGACCCGGTCCACGCCGTCCCACGTCGCGCTCCCGCCGGCGCCGACCGCGCGCCACTCGCCGTTCCACGACGTCTCCAGCCCGTCCGCGCACCAGCTTCCGCTGTAGACGTAGCGGGCGCCGCCGTCGAAGCGGAACGTCGCCGTCGCGGAGGCGTCCCCGCGATACCAGCTCCATGACGGGTTCCAGCTCTCGCACACGACCGAGACCGGCTCCGTACCGAGCAGATAGCGGGCCGCGTCGAAGGCGTGGATGGCCATGTCCACCAGCAGCGGCTGCGGCATCTCGGCGCGGAAGCCGCCGAACCTCGGGGCGCGGTAGAAACCGGTGGTCAGCAGGCCGGGAGGCCCGAGCGCGGCGATCCGCTCCCGGTAGGCGGCCAGCGCGGCGTAGTAGCGGCGCGACTGGCTGATCATCAGCAGCCGCCCGGACGCCTGCGCGGCCGCGGCCTGGACGAGCGCCTCGGCCAGCGTGGGCGCGGCCGGCTTCTCGCACAGGACGGGGACACCGGCGAACAGCGCCTCGACGCTGACCTCGGTGTGGGCCTCGGGGACGGTGACGTTCACGACGGCGTCCGGCCTGGTCGCCGCCAGCAGGGCGCCGAGCGAGGCACTCACCTCGGCGCCGCCGCCGACCGAGCGCACGGCCTGCTCCGCCCGCGCCACGTCGAGGTCCGCGACCCCGACCACCTCGACGTCGGGGGAGGCGGTCAGCGTACGCAGCCAGGCCAGCCCCATCGCACCGGCCCCGACCTGGACGACGCGGAGCCCGCTCACCGGGCCTGCTTCACGGGGCCGTGGGGGCCGTGCTGGGGAGGAAGTCGCCGGAGTCGTGACGCCGCACCGCGGGCAACTCGCGCCTGGACCGGTCGCCGGCCGCCCACTCGACGCCGTTCGCGATGACCTGGAGCACGTCCGGATGGTGGTAGACCGGAAAATCCTGGTCGCCGGGGCTGAAGTAGAAGATCCTGCCGTTGCCGCGGCTGAAGGTGCAGCCGCTGCGGAACACCTCGCCGCCGGTGAACGAGCTGATGAAGACGAGCTCGTCGGGCACGGGAATGTCGAACTGCTCGCCGTACATCTCCTGGGCGGGGATCACGATCGGGTGGGGAATGCCGCGCGCGATGGGATGGGTGGGGGCGACCGTCCAGACCAGCTCGCGGTCATTCTCGCTGCGCCAGCGCAGCGAGCACGTGGTGCCCATGAGCCTGGTGAAGATCTTCGAGAAGTGGCCCGAGTGCAGCACCAGCAGCCCCATGCCCGACAGCACGTGCCGGTGCACCCGCTCCACCACCTCGTCGGCCACCTCGCCGTGCGCGGCGTGCCCCCACCAGGTGAGCACGTCGGTGCCGGCCAGCACCTCCTCGGTCAGGCCGTGCTCGGGCTCGTCGAGCGTGGCGGTGCCCACGGTGGCCCGCCCGCCCAGGCGGGCCTCGATGCCGCGCCGGATCGCGTTGTGCATGCCGTCCGGATAGATCTCGGCGACCTTCGGCTCGACCTGCTCGTGCCGGTTCTCACCCCACACCGTGACGTGAATGGCTCCCACGACAGTCCTTTCCTCGGCGTTCGATCAGCGCGTTCGGCGATTTCGGTACGGAGCCACGCGCGGCCGGTCGGCCTTGATTTATCAAAGCGCTTTACCATGCTCGCTTGTGCAGTATGTTGCGCCGTTCTGTTGGTGATGTCAATAACAAGTCGAGCGTTTATGGAAGCCCCGGGGGCGATATAGTCGCGAGTGCTTTCGCACGCCCGCGCCTGATGGGGAGGCGGCCTCGATGGTCACGATGCGCGACGTCGCCGAGCGGGCCAACGTCTCGATCGCCACGGTCTCGTTCGTCGTCAACGGCAGCAAACGGGTCTCCCCTGAGACGCGCGCCCGCATCGAGGCGGCCATCCAGGAGCTCAACTACCGGCGCAACGTCGTCGCCCGCGCCCTGGCCAGCTCGCGCACGCGCATCCTCGCCCTGCTCCACCCCGATCTGGAGTCCCGGCCCAACGCCACGGTGATCCAGTTCGTCATGGGGGCGGCCCACGGGGCGCGCGAGCGCGGCTACGACCTGGTGTTGTGGCCGGTCAACGACGACGAGCAGATGTCCCACCTGCTGGCCGGCGGGCTCGTGGACGGAGTGCTGCTCATGGAGGTGCGGATCCGCGACCCTCGGGTCGAGCGGCTGCTGGCGTCGGGGGTGCCGTTCGCGCTGATCGGCCGTACCGAGAAGGACGACCTGCCGTACGTCGACATCGACTTCGCCACCACGATCGAGCGGGCGGTCGCGCATCTGCGCTCCTTCGGCCACGAGCGCATCGCGCTGGTCACGCAGCGCACGAAGGCGCAGGCCGGCCACGAGCCTGGCCGGATCACGCGGGTCGAGTCCGCCTACCTCGACGCCATCGCGCCGCTCGGGGCCCCGCCCGCCATCGTCGCGGTGGAGGGCACGTCGGCCGGGGGGCGCGAGGCCGCGAGCGTGCTCGGCGCGGACTTCCCCGGCTCGACGGCCGTGATCCTGGTCAACGAGGGCGCCTCGGCGGGGCTGGTCAAGGGGTCGCGGGCGCTCGGGCGGCGCGTCCCCGAGGACCTGTCCATCATCTCGGCGGCCACCACGCGCGAGCTGGGCGAGATGATCGAGCCGGCTCTGACCGTCATGGTGGCGCCGGCCCCCGAGCTGGGCCGCCTGGCCGCCGACGCCCTGATCGACCAGCTCGAAGGCGTCCAGGACGCGCCGCCGCACGTCCTGATCCCATGCGCCCTGGAGCCTGGCCAGTCGGTCGGCCCCGCGCCCACGGGCTGAGTCGCGAACGGAGGGAGTGCCCACCGCCCTGGGCCTGCGGCGACTATGCACCGTTATGGGTGCCGAAACGGATTTGTCGGGGAATCTCCCGAGGTTAGCGGCGAAGGCGACGACTGTGTTCTGCTGACCCTCGGGGGAGACTGCGTGAGCACACGGTTGGGCCGCTCGCTGCGGACACGGCTGGCGATGTTCGCCGGCATCGCGATGCTGCTGCTGTACATCGTCGTCAGCGCGTCCGTCTTGTACGGCATCCGCAACGAGGCCTCGGACGCCAGGGCGCACGACATCAGGGGCAAGACCATCACGGTGCTGCTCATGATCAAACGTGGCAAGCTGCCTCAGGTGCTGGACCCGTCCGGGCTCGACGGTCTCCAGGTGCTCAACCCGCGCGGCGAGCCGGTCGCCTGGAGCCCCAACCTGGCCGGTCAGCCCCGGGTGACCTCGGAGATCCCCCACCTGCGCCAGACCAACGACTACACCACGCTGTGCGATCTGCCCGCCTTCGACCACAAGTGCCAGATCGCGGTGGTGCTGATCGCGTACCAGCCGGACGGGGAGTGGACGATCTACGGTTTCGGCCCGGCCGTCCCCTGGTACGTCAGCCCGCAGGTGCTCATGTTCCAGATCGGCCTGGCGGTGGTGCTGGTCGCGCTGACCTGGTTCGGGGTCTCGCGCGTCGTGGCCCAGACGCTCGCGCCCGTCGGCGACATCACCAGGAAGCTCGCCGAGATCAGCGCGGGCGGCGGCGGCATGCGCGTGCCCGTGCCGGAGTCCGACGACGAGATCAAGGCCCTGTCGGAGACCGCGAACGAGATGCTGGGCCGGCTGGAGTCGGCCCTGGAGCAGCAGCGGGTGCTGATGGAACGGCAGCGCAGGTTCGCCGCCGACGCCTCGCACGACCTCCGCAGCCCGATCACGGCGATGCGCGCCCAGATCGAGGACGCCCTGCTCCATCCCGACGACACCGACTGGCGGGAGACGGGCGCCGCGGTGCTGGCCAGCCTGGACCGGCTCCAGGCCATCGTGACCGACCTGCTCACGCTGACCAAGCTGGACGCCGGCGCCGCCGACAACCGCGAGCCCCTCGACCTGAGCGAGCTGATCGCCGCCGAGACCGCGAGGCCACGCCGCAAGCAGATCGTCACCACGCTGCAGCCGGGCCTGCGGGTCATGGGCGACCGGCTCCAGCTCGCCCGCCTGCTGACGAACCTGCTGGACAACGCCGAGCGGCACGCCGAGTCGAAGATCGTCGTGACCGCTCGACAGGAGGGCGACGACGCCGTGATCGAGGTGGTCGACGACGGCGCCGGCATCGCGCCGGATCAGCGCGAGATCGTCTTCCAGCGCTTCACCCGCCTCGACGCCTCCCGCAGCCGCGACGCCGGCGGCACGGGGCTCGGGCTGGCCATCGCCCGCGAGATCGCCTCGGTCCACCTCGGGACGCTGACCTTGGAGGACTCCGACGTCGGCGCCAGATTCGTCCTCCGGATCCCGATCTCGGAGGACTGACCGGTCTTCGCGGTTCAGCGCAGCTGGTAGGCGTGCCAGCGGCCCGGCATCCCGGCCGCCTCCCAGGGCCGCAGGAACGGCGCGGGCGTCGGGCCTCCCCGGTCCACGACCACCACCCGCGTGCCCGTGCCCGGCGCCCCGCGCACCTGGGCCGGTGCCTCCTGCGGCCAGCTCAGGACCGGGTAGCCGTGGCAGCCCATCCGGTAGGCGATCATCACCGCGTGCTCGCCGTAGACCAGGCAGGGCGGCCGGACGTCCATGGCCAGCAGCGCGCGGGCCACCCGGACGTCGTCCCCGCGCCTGGCCAGCCCGCCCGTGACGACCTTGTCCAGCGTGATCCCCTGAAGGACGACCTGGGCCACCACACCGGCGGCCACGAGCCCGGCCAGGGCGGGGCGCCGGCCCGGAGACCACACGGCGTGCGCGACGGGCAGGGCCAGCAGCGCGTACGCGGGCAGCAGGAAGCGGGGCGCCGCGTACCCGACGAGGAAGGCGTACGGGACGGCCATGGCCAGCCCGCAGCCGACGGCCAGCACGAACCCGGGCAAGCTGGGCACGCCGCCGGGCACGCGCGGGGCTGCGGGTGATCGGTCGTGGCGGCGGGCGGCGTACAGGCCGAGCAGAGCCAGGACGGGAACCGCGATCAGCCAGACCAGCCACGGCGTCACGACGGGCCCGCAGTCGGCGGGAGGGCGGCACAGCAGCGGCCCGTCCAGCGCCCTGACGTGATCGAGGAGCGAGACGTGCAGGCCGGTCTCGTTCGCCGCACCGGCCGCGTGCCAGCGCGCCGCCAGGCCGCCGAAGCGCACGTACGCCTCGACGATCCAGTCCGCCCAGCCCACGGCCAGTCCGGCTACGAGGGCGGCCCCGGCCCGCCGGCACCTCCACCCGGGCCAGGCCAGGGCGAGCGCGAGCGGGAGCACGAGCCAGACGCTGTCCGGCGGGCGCAGCAGCGCCACGGCCGCCACGCTCAGCGCCAGCCCGGTCGCCGGGCCGAGCCCCGCCCCCGGACGTACGCAGCGCAGGAAGAACCCCGTGGCGGCCACCGCGCCGAAGGCCACCCACAGGTTCGGCATGGCCTCGTTCCCGTAGAACAGCGCGAGCCACGTGGACGCGAACAGCAGGGCGGCGACCGGCACCACGGGCCCGGGACGCACCCGCAGCCAGACGCCGAACGACGCGTACAGCCCCAGAGCGGACAGCACGCACAGATAGACCCGCAGCGCCTCGGTGGACGAGGTGACCAGCACCACGGGGGCGACCAGCAGCGTGATCCCCCTGGCGCGCGGCGCGATGAACTCGGCCGCCGGCACGCGCGGGTCGACCTGGCTGACGTAGACGACCTCGTCCCAGCCCAGCCCCATCCCGGGGGCGACCGCGACGAGCTGGACGACCGCGTAACCCACCGCCACCAGAACCAGCCACGCCCGCCCTGCCCGCCACACTGACCGCGACCGTGCCCGCCACGCCCGCCACGCCCGCCACGCCCGCCACGCCCACCACGCCCACCACGCCCACCACGCCCACCACGACTGTGCCTGCCACGCCGACCGCGACCGTGCTCGCCACGCCGACCACGGCGCCATCCGGCGGGGCAGCGGCGTCTCATTCGATCCCACCGCCCCGTTCTTAGCCCCGGTCGCCACGCCACGGCGGGCGGAACGGCGAGTGCTGGCGCAACGCATGCCCGTCCATGACGTTCGCGAGGGTCGCCGCCTGCGGGATGACTGACCCGCCGGAGATCGGGAATGCATCTCCCGGACCGGGATTGTGCGACATCGAAGGGAGATCCACATGGACCAGCGGGGATCCGGCGACCGGCATGAGCGCACCACCGCGGGCGGCTCGCCCGCGCACGTCCGCTGCACACCTCCCGCCGCCGCCGCGCTGTTCGAGATCGCCGTCCTGGACACCACGAGCGAGGACGGCCGGCCGCGCTGGCACACGATCGGCTGGGGCGTGGGCAGGGGCGAGGCCGACAGCATCGCGGAGACGTACGTGACCCGTCCGGTGTGCCCCTACGACGCGGCCCAGATCCGCCACAACGGCCACCTGGTTGGCGTGCACCGCAGGCCGGCGGGCCGAACCGGCTAGACCAGCCGACGCGTCCCTGCGTCCCGGTCCGGCTCAGTGGCGCGGACCGGTGGTGCCGGTTCGGTGGCGCGGACCGGTGGTGCCGGTCGGCGCCGCCTCAGGACGCGTCGCCGGGGGTCCGGTCGCGCGGCTCGCCGTCGTTCATGACGCCGTACGCGGTCGCCCGGAACAGGAACGACGCCCACGAGCGGTAGGGCCGCCACGAGTCGGCCAGCCTCCGGTACGCCGACGGCGGCGCGTCCTCCGCCAGCCCGTACGCCTCACGCAGGATCGCGAACAGCCGCGGCTCGTCACCGGGGAACGCGTCCGGCGCCCCCGCGCCCCTGATCAGGATCAGCCCCGCCGAGAACGGCCCCACCCCGGGCAGTCCGCGCAGCTCGGCCAGCGCCTCCTCGGGGGCGAGCGAGCGCAGGTGCTCCGTGGTGAGCAGCCCGTCGAGCGCCGCCCTGGCCAGCCCGCGCACCCACTCCTCCTTCTGCGCGGGCAGCCCGAGACCGCCCGCGTCCAGCAGCGAGACAGGCGGTGGGAAGGCCGCGATCGGCTGCCCGCCCACCTCGACGCGCGCGCCGTACCGCTCCGCGATGCGCTGCTTGATCCGGGACGCGACCAGCATCGACGAGCGCTGCACGATCACCGCCCAGCAGGCCGCCTCCCACGGGCTCCAGAAGCACACAGGCCGCAGCCCCGGCCGCAGCCGCTGGAGGTCGCCGAGCACCGGGTCGGCCTCGCCCAGCTTGGCGAATCCGGCGCCGTCCACGTCGAGGGAGAGGATCCGTGCCACCTCGCCCCTGATGCCCGGCCCCGCCGCCCGCGTCGTCGCCACCTCCACTCCGCCGGGTGCCCCCGTCACGCTCACCCCGATCGGCCGCCAGTCCGACTCCGCGCAGTAGGCGAAACGCAGCGTCCGGCCGTCCGAGGGCGGCAGCGCGCTGGTGGCCGGCCAGTCCTCCACGAAGCGCAGGGAGTCGGCGAAGTCGAACGGACCTTCGGCGGTGATCGTGAATCCGTGCGTGGTCATGGGCGTATGGTAGGCGCCGCTCGGGGCCGGCCGGCGATCACCGTCGCCGGCGCCTCGACGGCGGCAGAACAGGTATCGGACTGACAGGAGTACTCACATGCGCATCTTCGTCGCGGGCGGCACCGGCGCCGTCGGCCGGTATCTCGTCCCGGCGCTCGTCGCCGCCGGTCACGAGGTCACCGCGACCAGCCGGACGGAGGCGGGGCTGGCCCTGCTGGCCGGCCAGGGGGCGTCCGGCGTGCGCCTCGACGTCTACGACGCCGAGGCCGTCCGACGGACAATCGCCGCCGCCGCGCCCGAAGCGATCATCCACCAGCTCACCGCGCTGAGCGACGGCAACCCGGCCGACAACGGCCGCATCCGCAGGATCGGCACCCGCAACCTGGTGGACGCCGCCCGGCGCGCCGGCGTTCCGCGCATCGTGGCGCAGTCGATCTCCTGGGTGTACGAGCCCGGCGACGCCCCCGCCACCGAGGCCACCCCTCTGGACGAGCGGGCGCCCGAGCCCAGGGCCGGCATGATCGCCGCGGTCCGTGCCCTCGAAGACGCCGTCTCCGAGCTCGACCGGTACGTCATCCTGCGCTACGGCCTCTTCTACGGCCCCGGCACCTGGTACCGGCCGGGCGGGCCGGTCGCCGACGTGCTGCGCGGAGACACCGGCGATCCCGCCGCGCGGATGCTCGGCGACCTGGCCGCGAACGACGCGGTGTCGTCCTTCGTCCACGTCGAGGACGCGGCCCTGGCCGCCGTCGCCGCGCTCGACTGGCCGTCGGGCCCGGTCAACATCGTGGACGACGAACCCGCGCCCGCCCGCGAGTGGCTACCGGCGCTCGCCGCCGCCGTGGACGCACCCGCCCCCGCTCCGACGGCGGGGCGGCCGGCCTGGCAACGCGGCGCCGACAACACCTTGGCCCGCTCCCGCGGCTGGCGCCCTCGTCACCCCACCTGGCGAACGGGTTTCGGCGCGGGCTGACTCGGCGGGGCGTCCCGGTCGGGCAGGTGGGTGCGCAGTGCTGTGACGAACCAGGTGAGGGCCGGGGCCAGGCTCTCCGGCGGTAGCCAGCCGTTGATCACGGCCAGCAGCTCGGCGTACCGCTCCCTGCGCGGATCCGCGGCCGCCTCCAGCCGGTCCAGCAGGGTCGCGCCATCGAGACCCGTCGCGGTGAGCAGCGCCGCCACGTACGGTTCGGCCTCGGCGGAGGCCGGGTCGATGCCGGCGGCGAGCGCGGGCGCGGCCCGACCCCGAGCCATGGCGGCCGCATCCGGCCGCACGACGGCGATCTGCGCCTCACCCCGTCCGCGTCCGGCCAGGTGATCGGCCAGATGGTCGGCCGTGTGTTCGGCCAGGCGGCGGATCAAGGCGCGGAAGGCCGGGTCGCGGGAGAGTCCGGCCAGTTCCACCCACGCCTCCACCTGCTCGGCCTCGGGATCCTCCGGGAGCTCGGGCGTCATCGACGTCATGATGCCGGCGAAGGCCGGATCCCCGTCCAGGTCGCCGAAGGCGGCGGCGAGGAAGTCGCCGATCAGGCGGCGCCGCTCGGCCTGCGACAGTCGGGCGAGTTCGTGCATCAGTTCCATCTCCTCTGGGGTGGAGCCGCGTCTGGCCACGGCCGTCAGCACGGCCTGGCGCAGGCGCAGCGTGCGGATCTGGGTCTCCAACGCCGCCGCGTGCGCGGCCGCGAGCTCGGCCAGCGAGATCTCCCGGTCCACGACGGCACGCACGGTGGCCAGGTCGAGCCCGAGGTCGCGCAGCGTGCGTACGAGGTCGAGGCGGGCGAGGGCGGTCGGGTCGTAGCGGCGGTAGCCGGCGGGGCTGCGGCAGGCGGGTGGCACGATGCCCTGATCGGAATAGAACCGGATGGTCTTGACCGTGAGCCCGGTCCGCCGGGCCAGGTCGCCGATCGAGTAGAGCGTGTCCCCGTCCATGCCCCCACTCTCGCGCCTCCCCTCACTGGAGACTCAAGCGCCCTGACGGAGATGAGCCGGGGTACTCAGCGGGCCTGGGGACGAATGCTCAGGCCGGCGCGGGCCCGCCCCTGACAGGCTGGGGGAATGAGTTCGCTGAGAGAGTACGTGTCGCGCTACGACCGGTGGCGGCGCGGTCTGGCGATAGCGGGGGCGTACGCGCTGCTCGTCCTGGGGGTCGCCGCCTATGTCGAGATCAGTACCCGGCTGGCGGCGAACAGCCAGGGGCTTGAGGGCATCTACCTCTTCATGGTCACGGCTCCGAGCTCGTGGCTCATCATGCTGCTCCCGGTGTCCGACATGCTGCCGTCGGAGCTGTATCTCGCGCTGATCGTGGGAGCCGGCCTGCTGCAGGCGTGGGTGTTGTGGCTGCTCACGCGGGGTCGGCGGGTGGTACATCATCCGCGGCAGCCGGGGTAGGGGGCCGGGAGACAGGACAAACGAGGGGGACACGGTCATGAGCCGCATAGCGGAGTGGCTGAAGAAAGCCGAGAACCTGGCCCGGGGGCACTCCAAGCAGGCAGACCAGATACTGGACCGCGCCGAGAAGTACGCGAAGGAACGTACCGGGCACAAATACGACGACCAGATCAGCAAGGGCACCGACGCCGTGCAGCAGCGTTACGGCGGGGGCGGCGGCCAGCAGTCCGGTCAGCAGCAGCCCGGTCAGCAGCCGGCGGGCCAGGAGACCCAGGAGGAGCGCGAGCGGCGCATGCCGCCGCAGGGCTGAGCCTCCAACGCGCGCAGAGCCGCAGGGCTGAGCGTCCAGCGAGCGGAGAGTCGCGGGACCGCTGACGGCGGGGACGGTGCCGGTGGCCACACCACCGGCACCGTCCCCGCACGTCAGCGGCGCGCGTCCTCCAGGACCTTGTTCGCGTCCCGTTCGAACGACGCCCTGGCCCCGAGCGTGAGCAGCCCGCCCACCACCATGGGGACGATCAGGACGTACATCCCGGACAACAGCGAGCCGAACCGGTCGGAGGCGATGCCGACGACCAGCGAGCCGAACGCGGCCCCAGCCGTGAGCAGCAGTTGCAGGACGGCGAAGCCGAGCCCGCGGGTGCCGGCGGACACCACGTCCGCCAGGCACGCCGTCATGTTGGGGATCGCGATCGACATCAGCGAGCAGGCGAGCAGCACCAGCGCCGTGAGCGCGCCGATCGAGTCCATGGACAGCGCGACGGCGAGGACCATGGAGCCCGCCGTGATGCCGCCGCCACCGGCGAGCAGCCGGCCGCCCTTGCGGGTGCCGTGCCATTTCCGGCCCAGCCACGAGCCGACGAGGGTGCCGGTGAGGGTTCCCGCGACGGTGATGAGGCCGCTGAGCGAGCCGGCCGTGGCCACCCCGACGCCGAACGTCCGCACCATGAGCGTGGGCAGCCAGTAGAAGACGCCGGCCAGGCCCAGGCTGAGCAGCGCCAGGCCGACGCAGACGAAGATCAGCGTCGGGATCGCCACCACCTGCCGGAACTGGGCCCAGAACGGCGCCTTGGCCTCGGCCGCGGGCGGGTCCGCCGGGAGCGATTCGCCGCTCGCCACCATCCGGTCGAGCTCGCCGCGGCGCGGCTCGCGCAGGAACCAGACGAGCAGCGCCGTGAGCACGCCGGGCACGACCATGATGAGGAACGCGGCGCGCCACCCGAAACTCCCGGCCAGTACGCCGCCGAGCAGGGTGCCGACGCCGCCCAGGTAGGTGGTGACGCGGGTGAGCCCGTACGCCTTGGCCCGGCTGGCGGGCGGGTAGTAGTCGGCCAGCAGGCTGCCCGCGGCCGGGTTGTCGATGTTCTCGGCCGCCGCCAGGAACACCCGCATCAGGTAGAACAGGGCGAAGCCCGTGGCCAGGCCCGAGCCGAGCGTGGCGATGGCCCAGCAGAAGACGACGATCGCGATGATGCGCGTACGGCTGAAGCGGTCGGCCAGATAGCCGGCGGGCAGGGCCACGACGGCCGCGGCCAGCGCGGCGGCAGTTGGGATGGAGCCGGCCGCGGTGTCGCTGAAGCCCCATTCCCGCTGGATGAGCGGAAGCACCCCGGACAGGAGGTTGTGCTCGATCCGGTCCACTAGTCCGACGATGAAGAGCACCACGAGGGGCGCCCATCCGAATGGTGCGCGGGAACGCGCGTCGATCAAGCCAGCACGCGGAGAACCGAACGTCCCGACCATGCCCACCCTTTCCAGTAGGGAAATCTAGAATTCTGTTCTAGGGCGATGTTCTAGTCAGAGTGGCAGAAGTCACAGCGTTCGTAAATGGGTGATTACCGCGAAATTTCGTGACTCACTCCTTCGATACGGTGGTCCCATGGTCAAGGGGGCACTGCTGGTCGCGGGTACCACGTCCGACGCGGGTAAAAGCGTGGTGACGGCCGGCATCTGCCGCTGGCTGGCCCGCCAGGGCGTCCGGGTCGCGCCCTTCAAGGCGCAGAACATGTCGCTCAACTCGTACGTCACCGCCGACGGCGCCGAGATCGGCCGCGCCCAGGCCGCCCAGGCGCGGGCGGCGGGCCTGGAGCCCGTCGCCGACATGAACCCCGTCCTGCTCAAGCCGGGCAGCGACCGCCGCAGTCAGGTCGTGCTCATGGGCCGCCCGGTGGCGGACGTGGACGCCATGGAGTACGGCGCGCTGAAGGGCATGCTGCGTAAGACGGCCCTGGAGGCCCTGCACCGGCTGCGCGAGCAGTACGACGTGGTGGTGTGCGAGGGCGCGGGCAGCCCGGCGGAGATCAACCTGCGCCGCACCGACATCGCCAACATGGGCTTGGCCAGGGCCGCGGACCTGCCCGTGCTCGTGGTCGGCGACATCGACAGAGGAGGCGTGTTCGCCGCCTTCTACGGCACGCTGAGCCTGCTGGACGCCGCCGACCAGGCCCTCGTCTCCGGTTTCGTGGTGAACAAGTTCAGGGGAGCGAAGGAGCTGCTGCAGCCCGGCCTCGACATGCTCGGGCGGCTGACCGGGCGCGAGGTGTACGGCGTCCTGCCCTGGCTCGAAGGACCCTGGCTGGACGTCGAGGACTCACTGGCCCTCGACGGCCGTCAGGTCACCGCGCGGCCCCCGTACGGGCGGCAGACCCTGCGGGTGGCGGTCGTGCGGCTGCCCAGGATCTCGAACTTCACCGACGTGGACGCGCTGGCCGCCGAGCCGGGCATCCTGGTGCGCTTCGTGAGCGATCCGGCCGAACTGGACGACGCCGACCTCGTCGTGCTGCCCGGTTCCCGCGCCACCGTCGACGACCTGACCTGGCTGCGCGAGCGCGGCCTGGCGGCGGCCCTGCGCGAGCGGAGCGGGCCCGTGCTGGGCGTCTGCGGCGGGTTCCAGATGCTCGGCAGGGAGATCGTGGACGAGGTGGAGTCGGGCGTGGGCCGGGTCGAAGGGCTGGGCCTGCTGCCGGTACGGATCACGTTCGAGCGGGAGAAGCGCCTGGCCAGACCCGAAGGGGAGGCGTACGGGGAGCGGGTGCGGGCGTACGAGATCCACCACGGGGTGGCCACGGTGGAGGGCGGCGAGCCCTTCCTCGACGGCTGCCGCCAGGGGAACGTCTGGGGTACCACCTGGCACGGCGCCCTGGAGAACGACGGCTTCAGGCGCGCGTTCCTGGCGGACGTGGCCGCGCGGGCGGGGCGGGACTTCGTCCCGGACCCGGGCACCGACTTCGCCACGCTGCGCGAGGAGCGGCTCGACGCGCTCGGAGACCTGGTCGAACAGCACCTGGACACCGCCGCCCTGCTCCACCTCATCCAGCACGGCCCGCCACCCGGCCTTCCGCTCCTGCCGCCGGGCTCCCAGATGGGCGAACCCCGGTGACCGCGCTCAGCCGTGTTCGGCGCGGTCGGGGGTCTTGGCCTGGCGCTGGGCGCTGATCCAGGCGTCGATCCGCTCCCAGTGGTCGTACAGCCAGCCGATCCTGGCCTCGCGCTCCGCGGGCACCTCGGCGGCGGGTACCCGCCACCACTTCGCGGTGATGTGAGCGCGTAGGGGGAGTTTGCGCCAGACGTCCCCAAGCGTGATCAGGTCGTCCAGGCCGGTGTGCGCGACGAAGATGACGTCCGCCCCCGGGCACGCCTCGATCGCCGCGATGGCGCCGTTCGGGCGGGGCGGGAGCAGGTGGTCCATGCCGCGCGCCCGATCCGCCTGCGCGGAAAGGCCCTTCTCCTCCAGCCGCCTGATCGCCAGCCGGCGGCGGCGCGGGGTGAAGTTGCCGCCCTCGGGGAAGATCACCAGGGCGTCCTGGTCGCCCATCGTCGCGGCCAGGCGGCGGATCTCCTCGACGACCCGGCTCTGCGCGGCGGAGCCTCGGGGGACGAACGCGTTCGGCAGCCGGTTGATGACGACGTCGAGCGAGGGGTCGTACTGGAGCGCGGCCTTCATGACGACGCGGGGCCGCCGGTGGTAGAACGCCAGCAGGTGGTAGATGAGCAGGAACGAGTCGCCCGGCCCCGCGTGCCGTGACAGCACGATGACCGGTCGCGTCAGCCGGGCCGCCCGCTCCTCCGGCGTCGGCTCGGGCTCCTCGATGTCCAGGGTCAGCCGGAAGATCCGCACCGCGGTGGCGTACACCTTCGACAGGAACCATCCGATCAGCGCGTAATGCCGCTCCTGCCGGCGCGCCCCGCCCGCCAGCCACAACCACAGGCAGGCGATCAGCACCGCCGACTCCAGCGTCAGCCAGACGATCCCGAACCAGACGAACCTCGGCCCCCTGCGCTGCGGCGGCGGCAGCCGCAACGAGGCGGCGGCCGTGACGACGAGCCAGAACGGCAGCGTCACCAGCATGAACAGGGTCATCACGATGACCAGAGGAGCCAGCACGAGCCTGCGCAGAATACGTGGTGGAATCAACGCGGCCTCCCTCAGAGGTCTACTCCCAGTCTCCACCGTCGCGCAGATAGCGGGAAGACGCCTGGTAGGCGCGCTCGATCGAGGCCGCGATCTGCGACACGTCGCGGTAGCGCAGCGGCGACAGCGGCTCGGTCATCCCGGTCGGCAGCACGTGCACCTCGACGCCCGGCGGCAGCGTGGCCAGGTCCTCGGCGAACCGGTGCCGGCGGGCGATCTCGAACGCCACCATGCCCACCTCCCAGAACCTCCTGGGCGGCGACAACGGCTGCTCGATCCTGCCGACGTGCAGCACGAAGACGCGTTTGGCCCCGAGCAGCACGGCCCGCCCGATCGGGATGCTGTGCACCAGGCCGCCGTCGTAGAAATGCTCACCGCCGATCACGACCGGCGGCAGCAGCCCCGGCACCGCGCACGACGCCAGCACCGCCTCCACCAGCGGCCCGCTGGTGAACCAGTGGGCCGCCGCGCGCTCGACCGAGGCCGCCACGCACTGGAACGGCACCCGCAACTCCTCGATCAGGGAGACCCGCAGCGTCTCGGTCAGCACCTCGCGCAACGGGCCGATCGGGTGCAGATGGGTGCCCGTCCTGGCCAGCGTCGACAGCCGGGCCACCCACGAGCCGGCGAAGGCCGTACGGACGATGTCGGAGCTCCACAGGCCCGCCAGCACGTCGGCCGCCTCGCCCGGCGCGGCGGCCACGACCGCCCCGTTCAGCGCCCCGACGGACGTGCCCACCACCAGGTCGGGCCGGATGCCCGCCTCGTCGAGCGCCCGCAGCATGCCGACCTCGTGCGCGCCGAGCACGCCGCCGCCACCGAGCACGAACGCGGTCTCCACGCGACTCACCCTCTCCTTGCCGGGTTCCGGAAGCCAAGCGGGCCACAACCTGCCGGGCCCGCCCCATGACGTGCCGCCCGGCGAGGCGCGACGATTCGGCCATGACAGCAGTGGTGCAGACCGAAGGGCTGACCAAGTATTACGGCAAACGCCGGGGTCTGGAGGATCTCACGCTCGACATCCAGCCGGGCGAGGTCTTCGGCTACCTCGGCCCCAACGGCGCGGGCAAGACGACGACGATCCGGCTGCTGCTGGACGTGATCAGGCCCACCAGGGGCACCGTACGCGTGCTCGGCGCCGATCCGCGCGAGCCCGCGACCCGCGCCAGGATGGGCTACCTGCCCGGCGACCTGGTGCTGGAGGAACGCGACCGGGCCATCGACTACCTGCGCTTCCTCGGCCGCGTCCGCGGCGGCGTGCCGGCCTCCCGCATCGAGGCCCTGGCCGAACGCTTCGACGCCGACCTGTCGGTGCCGATGCGCAGGTTGTCCAAGGGCAACAAGCAGAAGATCGGGCTGATCCAGGCGTTCATGCACGAACCGGAGTTCGTCATCCTCGACGAGCCCACCGCCGGGCTCGACCCGCTGGTGCAGCAGGAGTTCCTGGCGCTGGTGCGCGAGGTGCGCACCTCCGGGCGGACCGTGCTCATGTCCTCCCACGTGCTGGCCGAGGTGGAGAACGTCTCCGACCGGGTCGGCATCGTCCGCGGCGGCCGGCTGGTGGCCGTGGAGAACGTCGCCGTCCTGCGCGAGAAGGCGGTCCGCCGGGTCGAGCTGCACTTCGAGTCGCCCGTGCCGCGCGCCGCCTTCGCCGGCCTGCCCGGCGTACGGGACCTGCGCGTCGAGGGCGCCGGCCTGAGCTGCACCATCGACGGCCGGCCCGACGCGCTGATCAAGGCGGCGGCCAGATTCACCGTCGTGCACCTGGTCAGCGCGGAGCCGGACCTGGAGGAGATCTTCCTGACCTACTACAGCAACGAGGAGGCACACCATGATCGCCCGCGGTCTGCGTGACTTCCGATGGGCGCTCACCTGGTGGACCGCCGGCGTCAGTGCCTTCATCGTCATGTACCTGTCCGTCTTCCGCAGCATCAAGCAGAGCCCCGACCTGTACGGGCCCGCGATGCTGAGCAAGTTCCCCGGCCCGCTGCGCGACCTCATGGGCGGCCTCGAGGACATGACCTCCGGCGCCGGCTTCCTGCAGACCGTCGTCTACCAGCTGTTCGTCCCCATGTTGTGCATCGCCTGCGCGACCCTGCTGGCCAACCGGGCGCTGGCGGCGCCGGAGGAGACGGGGACGCTGGAGCTGATCGTCACCCTGCCGGTGGACCGGCGGCGGCTCGTGCTCGCCAGGTTCGCCGCGCTGGTCCTGGGCCTGCTCCTGCTGGCGGCCGTGACGCTGCTGGTCGCTGTCGGGATGGTCGCGCTCGTCTCCGCCGGGGTCCCGTTCGGCCGGATCCTCGCCGGGCACACCGGCGTCCTGCTGATCGCCCTCTTCTACGGCACCGTCGCCCTGACCGTCGGCGCCGCCACCGGCCGCCGGATCGTCGCCACCTCCGTGGTGGGGGTGTGGGTGGTGGCCGGGTACGCGGTCACCACCATCGGGCGGTCGGTGGAGTCCATCGCCTGGTTGAAGTGGGTTTCACCGTTTTACTACTACTCCTCGGGGCGACCCCTCTACGAGGGGCTGCCGGTGGGGGACTACCTTGTGCTGGCGGGGGCGACGGTGGTGCTCGCGCTCACCGCGGTACTCGCCTTCGACAGGCGTGACGTAGGAGTCTGATGCCCCGCCCCACCCTCCCCCCAGACCCGTCCTCCGACCCGCCGCCGGACGCCGACCCGCCTGCTGGTCCGGGGTCGGAGGCTGACTCGCCCGCTGGTCTACCGCCGGACGCCGGTTCGCCTGCGGGCCTACGCCCGCGCGCGGGCCCGCCCGCCGGCCTGCCTCCGGACACCGGCCCGCCCTCGGGTCTCCGGACGGATGCTCCCGCCGACATGCCTGCGAACAGGCGTGCGGGTCTGTCGGCGGACGTGCCTGCGGGTCTTCCCACGGCCCCGCACACCGACCTACGGGCAAAGGGACCCAGTGACCCTCGGGCGGAGAGGCCCGGTGACTTTCGGGGAGAGGGGCCTGGCGATCTTCGGGCGGAGGGACCTGGCGACCAGCGGGGAGAGGGACCTGGCGACCCGCAGGCGGAAGGGCCTGGCGACCTTCGGGCAGAAAGGCCCGGTGACCTTCGGGCGGAGAAGTCTGACGACCTGGGGGCAGACGGACCGGTGGGGGCGGGCCTGCCTGAGGAGCCGCACGTGGACAGGACGGAGGGAGGCGGGGCCGCGGAACTGCTCGGCGGGCACCGGCAGCGGCTGGCGGATCATGCGGCCACCGGCCGATTACCCGACAGGCAGGCCATGGACGCCTACCGCGCCGCCGGCACCAGGGCGGCGGAGGAGGGCGTCCCGCTGCGGGCCCTCGTGGACGCCGCCCTCGCCGCCGGCGAAGGTCTGCCCGGCGTACTGCCCGCACTCCGCAAGGCCGTCGCGGCGCTCATGGAGGGGTACGAGCGGGCGCAGCAACTGGCCTTGCGTGCCGAGGAGGACGCGCGCAGGGAGTTCGTGGACGACCTGCTCCAGGGCCGGGCCGAGCGGCTGGCGGAGCGGGCCGAGCACTTCGGGCTGCGGCTGGCCGAGTCGTACGTGGTGGCGGCGGCCCGCGGCATGCGCGACGGCGACCAGGACCGGATCGAACGGGACCTGATCGCCAGGTTCGGCTCCCACAACGTGCTCGTGGCCGTACGCGACGGGCTGCTCGTGTGCGTCGCCCCGGCGATGCTCCCGGCCGCCCTCGGCGAGTTCACCCATCTCGTACGCGCCCGCTTCCCGGTCGGCTGGCGCGTCGGCGTGGGCCGCCCGCACCGGGGCCCCGGGGGAGTGGTGGCCTCCTACCGGGAGGCGGCCCAAGCCCTTGAGCTGGCCGACGGCCTCGGACTCAAACCCGACGTCGTCAAGGCGGCCGACCTCCTGGTCTTCCCCGTACTGCTACGCGACAGAAGCGCCATCGAAGACCTGGTGACCAGCGTGCTCAACCCGCTCCTGGAGGCGCGGGGCGGCCATGAGCCGCTGCTGGAGACGCTGGAGGCGATCTTCGCCTCCCAGGGCAACCAGACGGCCGCGGCCAGGCGGCTGCGGGTGAGCCCGCGGGCGATCACGTACCGGCTGGAACGCATCCGCCGCCTGACCGGCTTCTCCCCGGACGATCCCACGCAACGCTTCACCCTGGAGACAGCAGTACTCGGCGCCCGCCTGTTGGGCTGGCCCACCACCTTTCCCCGCCCCACCCCCACCCCGCGCCAGAACCCATGACCCCTACTGGCGGCGCGTATCTCCCAGGTGGGCGTGCCGAGCTGTATGACCAACCTGGGGCAGGACGAGCTCCGGTCGCGAGGCTGTCAGTGGCGTTGACGGCCCCACGGCGGCGCATACGCCCCAGGTGGGTCTGCCGGTCTGTATCCCATCTGGGCTGGGAGGCGTCCATCGCCATCAGGAACGTACGCAGGACGAGGGGCCGCGTCGGGGCCGGGCACCGAGCGGGAGTCGGCGATGCGGGTTGCGATCACGACGGCGAACAACCCGCCCGGTTCCGGATCTGGGCTCGGGTCCGGACCTGGGCCTGGGCCCAGACCTGGTTCCCGACCCGGATCCGGGCCCGGGATGTTCGAGAATGTCGCGTCTTAGTGGGTCGGCGTCAGGGGATGAGCAGCAGCTTTCCGGTGGTGCGGCGAGCGGCGAGGTCCTCGTGGGCCTGCCGTACGTCGGCCAGCGGGTAGCGGTGGGAGATGTTGATCGCCAGCCGGCCCGCCGCGATCCAGCCGAACAGGTCGGAGGCGCGCTGGAGCAGCTCCTCGCGGTCGGCGATGTAGTGACCGAGCGTGGGCCTGGTCAGGAAGAGTGAGCCCTTCCTCTGGAGCGCCTGAGGGTCCATCGGCGGGACGGGTCCGCTGGCGGCGCCGTACAGGGCCATGAAGCCGCGGGGGCGCAACACCTCCAGCCCGCCGTCGAACGTGGACTTGCCGACGCCGTCGTACACGACGTGCATCTTGCCGCGCAGGGCGTCGGCGAAGTCGTCGTACCCCAGCACCTCGTCCGCCCCGGCCTGCCTGGCGAGCTTCTCCTTCTCGCTGGTGGAGACCGTGCTGTAGACCTTGGCGCCCTTGAGCTTGGCCAACTGGATCAGCAACTGCCCCATGCCGCCCGCGCCCGCGTGCACGAGGACCTGGTCGCCCTCCTTCACCGCGTACGTGGAGTGCGTCAGATAGTGGGCCGTCATGCCCTGCAACATCGTCGCGGCCGCCACCTCGGCAGACACGCCGTCGGGCACCGGCACCGCCCGATCGGCGGGCACCACGACCTTCTCGGCGTAGCTGCCGAGCACGCTCGCCCACGCCACCGTGTCCCCCACGGCGACATCCCGAACCCCCGGCCCCACGGCCGACACCGTTCCCGCGCCCTCGCTGCCGATGACGGCGGGCAGATCGAGCGGGTACGCGCCGGAGCGCTGGTAGATGTCGATGAAGTTGACGCCGCTGGCGGCGACGTCGACCACGATTTCCCCCTCACCGGGTACCGGGTCGGGACGCTCGACGTATTGGAGAACCTCTGGACCGCCCTGGGCGGAGATGACGATGGCATGCATGCCCCTAGTCAACTCCGCCGTCCTCGGGCCATGCCACCCCGGGGCCATGGTTTCGGATGGTAGCGCGGTGACGCATCCGTCCCTCCCACCGGCCGGCCCGCCCACGCCCCCAGGCCCGGCAGCCACGGCCCACCGGCAGCCACGGCCCACCGGCAGCCGTGGCCCAGCGGATGGTGAGCGCATCGACCGGATCGTCACTGCTCGGCGGCATGCCTCCGCAACCTTCATGTACGTCTCAGCGTCCCCGGCCGGTTCTGCCCGGATGGGTGCAGCTCGGCGGTTCCGAGGCTTGATCGGGCTGGGGCCAAGACCGCAGACCGGCGTTTCCCCTGACGTCGGTGGGAGACGGTCGGACTGGGGGAAGGAAGGACACGGTCCTGCGCCCTCTCAGGCGTGGGTGGGGAACAGCTGGGTGGGGCGACAGGCCCTTCCTGAGGGATGGGTGGGGAACGGCCGAGTCAGGGGACCTCTACGCGGGCCAGGGCCCCTGCTTCCAGGGCTACCCAGATTGCTCCGTCCGGGCCGATCGTCAGCCCGTGGGGCTCGGGCCTGGCGGGGTCCGCGTCCTCCTTGGCCGGTGGGACGGGCAGGGGGTGCTCGTCGACGGTGCCGTCGGTGGTGATGCGGCCCAGTCGGCCTACGCCCCACTCGGTGAACCACAACGCGCCGTCAGGGCCGGTGATGATCGCGTGAGGGCGGGCGCCCCGGTCTGGCAGGGGGTGTTCGGTGATCTGGCCTGAGACGTCGATGCGGCCGATCTGGCCGGCGCCGATCTCGACGAACCAGAGGGCGTCGTCAGGTCCCAGCGTCATCCCCACCGGGGCGGCGCCCTCCGTGGGGAGTGGGTGAAGGGTGATCTCGCCCGACAGGGAGACGCGTCCGATGGCGTTGCCCTGGTTGAGGGTGAACCAGAGCGCGTCGTCCGGCCCTGCGGTGATGAATGAGGGCATGCCGCCTTCGACCGGCACGTCGAACGTGCTCATGACCCCGTCGACGCCGATGCGCCCGATTCGGCCCGACTCCAGTTCGGTGAACCACAGGGCCCCGTCAGGGCCGGTGGCGATCCCGTACGGCGTCTTCGCCTCGTAAGTCGTGAGCCGTCCGTCGGCGGTGATGCGGCTGATCCGGTTGCCCTTGTACTCGGAGAACCACATCTCCCCGTCGGGACCACGCACGATGAGGGTCGGCTGCCCATCCGCCGGGTCGAGGTGGTGGATCACGGGCTTCTCGCCCGGCACCAGCCTGCCGACGCAGCCTTGGTGCGCGAGCGTGAACCAGAGGGCTCCGTCGGTTGCCGTGGCGATGCCGTAGGGCGCGCCCGCGTCGATCATGGTCAACATGTGCTTCTCCCCGATGGTGGTAGGTGTGGTCGAGAACCCCCGCCCCCGAACATCCGCTGATGTCTCCGCGTGGCTCCTGCGGGGCGAGGAAGGTGGGGTGTCGGTCATTGGAGGCGTCCTCCTGCCAGCTTGAGCTCTTCGCCGCGGAATCGGCGCAGGAGCGCGCGGTCGTGGGAGACCACGACGAGCGCCCCTGCGAAGGCGTCGAGGGCGCGCTCCAACTCCTCGGCCAGCACCGGTGACAGATGGTTGGTCGGCTCGTCGAGCAGCAGCAGGTCGTGCTCCCCTGCCAGCAGCTTGGCCAGCGCGAGCCTGCGCTGCTGGCCGACCGACAGGTCGCCCGTCCGCTGGGTGAGGGTGTGGGGCCGGAAGAGGCCGGTGTTGAGCAGCGCCGATCTGCGTTCGTCGGCGTAGCCGATGCCATAGGCCTCCAGCACGCTCTGGCCGGGGTCGAAGGTCACCTCCTGCGGCAGGTAGCCGACGCGGCAGCCGGCCCGCTCGGCGAGTACGCGCATCAGCGTCGACTTGCCCGCGCCGTTGGCGCCCCGGAGCAGCAGGCGGTCGCCGGCCCTGATGGTCAGCGACTCGATCTGGAGCCGGTCGGCCACCCGGACGTCACGCAGCTCCACCAGCACCGGTGGTGCGGTCGCGGCCCCCCGCGTCGTACTCCATGACGCCGCGACGTCCTGTGGCGCATCGGGTGAGGTTGCGGATGCCCGCGTGGCGCCGGCTGTCCTGCCGCCTCCCGTCGCAGCACCGTCTGGCTGATGGGTGCGCTCGCCGGCCGCGCCGTCGCCCCCGCCGGTGTCGCGTCCGGACGGGTCGCCGGGCCGGCCGGTGGTGGCGAAGGTGGCGTGGAAGTGGAGGGGGTCGGGTGGGCGGGGGACCGGGTCGGCCTCCAGGCGGCGCAGGCGTTCGTGGGCGTTGCGGACGCGGCTGGCGACCGAGCTCTGCACCCGCCCGGCGTTGCGGTCGTAGGCCATCTTGTTGTTGTCGCGCATCATCCGCCCGGCGGCCACGCGGTGGGCGGTGGTGGCGGCGTGTTCGCGCACTTGGCGGATCTCTTCGCACCAGGCCGCGTACGCCTGCTCCCAGCGCGCCCTGGCCGCGGCCTTGGCGGCGAGGAAGCCGGTGTAGCCGCCGCCGAAGCGGGTGACCGTGCCGTGCTCGACCTCCAGGATCACCGTGGCGACCCGATCGAGGAAGACGCGGTCGTGGGACACCACGGCCACCGTGCCCCGGTGCTCGCGCAGGCGCTCTTCGAGCCAGGTCAGCGCCGACTCGTCGAGGTGATTGGTCGGCTCGTCGAGCAGCAGCACGCGCGGCGCGGCGGCCAGCACGCAGGCCAGGCCCAGCCGCGCCTGCTCGCCGCCGGACAGGCTCGACAGCGGCCGGTCGCGGCTCACGTGGGCGAGCCCGAGGCCGTGGAAGGCCCGCTCGACGCGGGCGTCGGCCTCGTAGCCGCCGCGCAGCTCGTAGGCCGTCATGAGCTCCCCGTATTCGTCCATGACCTCGTCGGTGAGCGCCGACTCCAGCTCGCGCATCCTGCGCTCCATCGCGCGCAGGTCGGCGAGCGCGGCGTCGACGGCCTGCTGGACCGTGTGGTCCGGTGGCAGGCCGAGGGTCTGGCCGAGGTGGCCGAAGTCGCCCTCGATGCGCACCTCGCCGTCGTCGGGCCGCTCGACCCCCGCGATGAGGCGCAGCAGCGTGGACTTGCCGGAGCCGTTCTCCCCGACGATGCCGGCGCGCTCGCCGGGTCTCACGGAGAGGGAGGCGTCGGTGAGGACGGCCCGCTCGCCGTAGGACTTGGTGATCTGGTGAACGTGGATCAGAATGGAACTCCAATCGCGACTGTTGTAGCGTTAGTGTGGCATGGCTTGAGGCTTAATGCAACTGGAGTAGTCTTTGGAACCTAACAAACGCCCCGGGGGGCGGAGCGCGCGCGTGCGTGACGCCGTGCGGCGGGCCACGCTCGCGGAGCTGCTCGAAGGGGGCTACGCGCGCCTGACCGTGGAAAACGTCGCCGAGCGGTCAGGCGTGCACAAGACGACCGTCTACCGGCGCTGGGGCGGCGTCGAAGGGCTGATCGCCGACGCCCTTGAGCTGGCCGGCGACGAGCCGTGGCCCATTCCCGACACCGGCTCGGTCGAGGGTGATCTGCGGGGCATCGTCCAGCTCGTCCGCACCGGGTTCGACGATCCGGAGCTGGGGCCGGTGTCGTCGGCGTTCGTGGCGGCGGCCATGCAGAATTCCTCGGCCGCGCGGGCGCTGCACGACTTCTTCGTGGCCAGGCACGAGCAGTCGGCCGAGGTGGTGCGGCGGGCCGTCGCGCGCGGTGAGCTGCCCGACGTCGTGGACGTCAGGGAGGTGATCAGAGTGGCGGTCGCGCCCGTCTACTACCGGCTGTTCGTCGCCCACGAGCCGGTGACCGAGCGCGACGCCGACCGGGCCGCCGACGCCGCGCTGGCCGCCGCCCGCGCGGGAGTCCTGTAAGCCCCGCCGGGTCCTCTGCGACTCTTAAGGCGTCCGTGTTGCCGGTGTCTGTGACGCAGGTGTCTGTGACGCAGGTGTCCGTGACGCAGGTGTCCGTGATGCCGGTGTCCGCGGCGAGCGCGTCTCAGCGCTCGGTACGACCTGGGGAGAGGCGTCTTCGGTACGGGCCCGGGGTCAGGACTCCGGGCGGCCGCGCAGTTCGAAGTCGTCCCACGTCGTCTGCAGTTGCGACCTGCCGTCCTTGACCGTGCGCGCGAACACCCCCAGCGACCCGCTGCCGATCCCGTTCGGGTCCTCCACGTCGTGCACCTGCTTGCCGTTCACCCACATCGTCAGCCGCACCGTCTTCCCCGACTGCTCGCACGACACCGCGATCCGCGCCGTGTCCCCGCGCTCCACCTCCGCGTCCACGGGCTGCGCCACCGTGCCGCCCGCGCCGTTCGAGATGCGCCGGATCTTGGCCTTGCCCGTCGTGTCCAGCGCGAACTCGTAGTACGACTTGTCGTCCTCCGAGTTGTGACAGTAGATGCCGTAGTCGCCGCTGCCCGAGGACTTCTTGACGTCGGCGGTGACGGAGATGAGCACGGTCGCGGGCAGCATCGGGGTGGGCGTGGCGGAGGGCTCGGGCGTGGCGGTCGGCTTGTGGAAGGTGAAGGGGACGGGCGCCCTGGCCCACTTCTCCTCGTGCCCGGTGCCGACGTCGATCCCGTATGTCCCGTCCGTACGGTATCCGTAGTAGCTCCCGCTCATGGACGGGTCGTACGTGCCGCTCCAGTCGCCCGAGGTGGTGAAGTCCTCCTGGTACAGCACGGGAAGGTCGTCGGGCGGCCCGCCGGGGACGAACAGCATCCAGGCGCCCACGCCGGCCGCGAGCACGACCGCGCCGGCCGCCGCGAGCGCCGTGTAGAGCCGGCCCCTGCGCGGCGGCCGGGAGCCCGTCGGGACGATCGTGTACGGCGACGTGGCCCGCTGCCAGGCCACCTGTACGGTCTGCGCCGCGTGCTCAGGCCCGGCCGAGCGCCCGATGAGATGGTCGAGCAGCTGCTGGGAGGTGGGCCGCGCGGCCGGGTCCTTGCGCAGGGCGGCGGCGACCAGCTCGCGCAGGCCGGGGTCGACGGCCTGGAGGTCGGGCTCGGTGTTGAGCACCTGGTAGACGATGGCCGGCAGCGTCTCCCCGCCGAACGGCGCCCGCCCGCTGGCCGCGTACGCCACCAGACAGCCCCACGAGAACACGTCGCAGGCCGGTGAGACGGGGTCGCCGCGCAGCACCTCGGGCGACATGTAGCGGGGAGTGCCGACGATCTCGCCGGTGCTGGTGACGCCGCCGAGCGTGTCGAGCGCCCGCGCGATGCCGAAGTCGATCACCCGCGGGCCGACGGGGGACAGCAGCACGTTGGACGGCTTGAGGTCGCGGTGCACCACCCCGGCCCCGTGGATGGCGGTGAGCGCGGTGGCCACGCTCACGGCCAGCGCCTCCAGGCTGGAGCCGCGCAGGGGACCCGACTGCTGCACGGCCTCTTCGAGGTTGGGCCCCGGGACGTATTCGGTGACCACGTAGAGCTGGTCGCCGGCGAGCGCGGCCTCGATCACGGCGGCGGTGCAGAACCGGCGCACCCGCTGCGCCGCGTCGGCCTCCCTGCGAAAGCGCATGCGGAACTGCTCGTGCTGGCTGAGCTCCGGGTTGATCACCTTGACCGCGACCCGTTGCCCAGCGGCGTCCTCGGCGAGATGGACCGTGCCCATCCCGCCTCGCCCCAGCACGCTAAGTAGCCTGTAGCGCCCGATGTGGGAGGTTTCACCGCTCACGCCGCGCAAGCTTACCGATACAAGGCCTACCGCCGCAGTCGCGCCACACGCGCACCCTCAGCGCTCGTCGCGGGCCCCCTCGGCGTTCCCTCCGGGACAGCCCCCGGGGAAACAGGTGAACGACTCGCGCAGGTGGTCGAGCGAGGGCAGCCCGTTCTCGGGCCCCGCGACCAGCACCAGGCACCCCGCCGCGCTCGCCGCCGCGATCCCGGCCGGGCTGTCCTCGACGGCCACGCACCGTGACGGCACGGTGCCGAGCCGACGGGCCGCCTCCAGGTACGGGTCGGGCCACGGCTTGCCCCGCGGCGTGTCCTCGTCCGCGATGACCAGGTCGAACGCGTGCCCCAGCCGCGGCAGCACCAGCTCCACGATGCTCCTGGGCGACGCGCTGACCAGGGCCGTCGGGATGGCGGCCGCGGCCAGCCCGGACAGCAGCTCCGCCGCCCCCGCCACGACCGTCAGGTCACGGGCGACGCGTTCGCCGAAGGCCGCGGTGAGCCGGGGGGTGAGCCCCGGCTCACCGAGGTGGCGGGCGACGTCCTCGATCGTGCGCCCGAGCACGTACGGCGTGTCGGCCTCGGTCAGCGGACGGCCCGCGACGGCGGCGACGGCCTGCCACCACAGGCCCTCGGTGTCCACCAGCGTGCCGTCCATGTCCAGCAGGACCGCGTCGGGACCGGCGCGGCGGGACGGCACGGCGAGCTCAGACCGCATCGGCCGCCACGACGGGCGCGGGAACGGTGACCGTGCGCTCGGCCACCAGCACCGGCCGCTCCACCAGCCGCACCGTGACCCGCGTCCCGGGGCCGAGCTGGGCCGCCTCGTGGCCGGGGACGTCCGCGAGCACCTCCCCGCCCTCCACCGCGAGCCTGAGCCGCACGGAGGCGCCCCTGAACGACGCGGCCACCACCTCGGCCGGCCCGTCGGGGGAGGGGACGACCGTGACCGCCTCAGGACGTATCAGGACGTCCACGGACGGATCCTCAGGTACGGGACCGTCCACGGGCAGGATCTGGCCCAGCACCGTCACCTGGTCCCCGGACACGCGCCCGGCCAGGTGGTTCATGGTGCCGACGAACTCGGCCACGAAGGGCGTGGCGGGCCGGTCGTACACCTCGGCGGGGGCGCCGACCTGTTCCAGCCGCCCGTCGCGCAGCACCGCCACGCGGTCGGCGATCGACAGGGCCTCCTCCTGGTCGTGGGTCACGAAGATGGTGGTGATGCCCAGGTCGAGCTGCAGGCGGCGGATCTCCTCGCGCAGGCTCACGCGTACCTTGGCGTCCAGCGCCGACAGCGGCTCGTCCAGCAGCAGGACGCGCGGCTCCAGGGCGAGCGCGCGAGCCAGCGCGACGCGCTGCTGCTGGCCGCCGGACAACTGGTGCGGGTAGCGGTCGGCGTGCGCGGGCAGGCCGACGAGTTCGAGCAGCTCGTCGGCCCTGGACCGCCTGGTGGCCACCGGGACCTTGCGCACGCGCAGGCCGAAGGCGACGTTGTCGCGGGCGTTCAGGTTGGGGAAGAGGGAGTAGGACTGGAAGACCATGCCCGCGTCCCGCTTGTTGGCCGGGACGTCGGTGACGTCCTTGCCGTCCACGAGCACGGCGCCGGAGTCGGGCCGTTCGAAGCCGGCCACGCAGCGCAGCGCCGTCGTCTTGCCGCAGCCGGAAGGGCCCAGCAGGGCGACGAACTCGCCGGGCGCCACGATCAGGTCCAGCCCGTCGAGCGCGACCGTCTTGCCGTACGCGCGCCGCAGCCCGCGGAACTCCACCGATGCCGTCATTTCTCCCTCTTCCTGCCGAACACCGTGGACACGGCGAGCAGCAACAACCAGATGAGCAGCAGGCTGAGGATCGACACCGCGACGGAGAGCTGCCCCTTGGAGCCCGAGACGGTCACGATCCACACGGCGAACGGCTCGTAGCCGAGCAGGCTGGCCACGGTGTACTCGCCCAGCACCAGCGCCAGCGTCAGGAACGACGCGCTGGCCAGGGCCGAGCGCAGGTTGGGCACGATCACCCGCACCAGCACGTACGGCCACGACGCCCCCAGGTTGCGGGCCGCCTCCACCAGCGTGCGCACGTCCATCGTGCGCAGCCCCGCGTCCAGCGACCGGTACACGAACGGCAGCACCAGCACCACGTACGCCAGCACGAGCACGACGGGGAAGGCCGGGTCCTGCACCGCGATGAGCGTGGCCCAGAACGGCGTCGGCGCCAGCACCTCCGTCCCGTTGCGCAGCGACGTGCCGATCCCCGCCACGAACGTGATCGGCGGCACCACCAGCGGCAGCGTGCACAGCACCTCCATCACCGGCCGCAGCCGGGGCGCGAAGAGCCGCACGGCCAGCATCGCGGGCAGCGCGAGCAGCAGCACCACCGCGATCGTGGCCACGGCCAGCCCGAGCGAGAGCGACAGCGAGCGCACGAAGCCGTCGGCGGTGAGCAGCTCCCCGTACGCGGAGAACGACACCCCGGCGGTGGGCGTGTGGATCGTGTACCAGACGGAGGTACCCAGCGGGACCAGGAAGTAGGCCGCGGCCAGCGCGAACACCACGCCGCGCCAGGCTGTCCCCGGCCGTCGCGTGACGGTGCCGGAGACACGTTCCAGGCCGGTCAGTGCAGCCATCGGGAGGTCCTCCTCTGCAGCGGCAGGTAGATCGCCATCACCAGCCCGGCCACCACGACCATGTCGAGGCTGAGCGCCAGCGCGATGTTCTCGTAGCCGATCAGCACGTCGCCGGTCAGCGCGCTGGCGATCTTCAGCGTGACGAGCGGGACGACGGTGCCGACCATGGCGTTGGCGGTGGCGTACGCGGAGAAGGAGGAGCCGAACAGCAGCACCACGCCGCCCAGCATGGCCGGGGCCAGCACCGGCAGCGCGACGAAGCGCCAGTAGTGCCACGAGGTGGCCCCGCTGCTCGCCGCCGCCTCGCGCCACTGCGGCCGCAGCCCGTCCAGCGCCGGGGCCATGACGAGCACCATGAGGGGGACGGAGAAGTACAGGTAGACCACGACCAGCCCCCAGAACGTGTAGAGGGAGCCGGAGGGCAGCCCGACCAGGCCGCTGATCACGCCGGAGTTGCCGAGCGTGGCGATCCAGAAGAAGGCCAGCGGCACCCCGCCGAAGTTGGCCAGCACGCCGGAGGCGGTCAGCACGGCCTCGCGCAGCAGCGTGCCGCGCGAGGCCACGACCGCCTGGGCCAGGAACGTGCCCAGGACGGCACCGAGCAGCGCGACCACGGCCGACAGCTTGACGCTGCCGATCATGGCGGTGAGGTAGCCGCCCTGGAGGCTCTGCGTCAGGTTGGCCAGGCTCGGCCGTCCCTGTGCCGTGAACGCCCCCGCCACCAGCGCGACGGCGGGGATGCCGAACACGAAGGCGAAGAACGCCAGCAGCGGGAGCGCGCCGAGCCAGCCCCTCGAACGGGTGCGGGTCATCCGGAGATCGCGGCGTCCCAGCCGGAGGCCAGCTTGGCCTTGGCCGCGTCCACCTGCTCGGTCGTCGGGAACGTGGGCGTGCCCTCGACCGCGGGCAGCTTGTCCGCCAGCGCCTTGTCCACGGTGCCGTCGGCGGTCATCGCGGGCAGCAGGACGGGGCGGGCGAAGCCCTTGAGGTAGAGGTTCTGGCCCTCGGCGCTGTAGAGGTACTCCTGCCACAGGCGAGCGGCGGCCGGGTGGGGGGCGTCCTTGTTGACGGCCTGGGCGTACATCTGGAAGTACTGGCCGTCGGTGGGGATGTTCACCTTCCAGTCGAGGCCCTTGGGCGCCATCTGGGGAGCGTAGGCGGCGTTGTTGTAGTCCCAGTCGATACTGATCTTGGTCTCGCCCTTCTCGATGGTCGCGGGCGTGGTCTCGACCGGGTTGTAGTTGCCCGCGTCCTTGAGCTTCTCGAAGAACTCGATGCCGGGCTGGATGTCGTCGAAGGAGCCGCCGTTGGCGATCGAGGCCGCGTACACGCCGGCGAAGGCGGAGCCGGACTCGGTCGGGTTGCCGTTCATCGCGACCTGTCCCTTGTACTCGGGCTTGAGCAGGTCGGCGAAGCTGGTCGGGCAGGTCTTGATCTGCTTGGCGTCGCAACCGATGGAGACGTAGCCGCCGTAGTCGTTGACCCAGAGCCCGGTGGGCTCCTTCTGGCCCTCGGGGATCTTGTCGAACGTCTGCACCTTGTACGGGGCGAACAGCCCCTCCTTGGCGCCGCTGATCGCGAACGACTGGCCCAGGTCGAGCACGTCGGGGGCGCGGTCCTGGCCCTTGCGCGTCTTGACCGCGTTGATCTCGTCGGCGCTGGCCGCGTCGGGGGTCTCGCTCTCGATCTTGATGCCGTACTTGGCCTGGAACTTCTCGATGATCTCGCCGTAGTTCGCCCAGTCGGGCGGCAGGGCGATGACGTGCAGGGCGCCTTCCTTCTTGGCCGCGGTGACCAACTGGTCGAATCCGCCGAAGTCGGCGGCGGACGTGGCCGTGGCCGCGTTCACCCCGCCTTGGGATGCTTGGGTGGTCTGGGAGCTCGGGGCGGCGCCGCACGCCGCGGTGACTACGGTCAGGACTGCGACAACGCCGGCCGCGCGGGCGCGAGGTGTGAACACGACGCCTCCACTTTCCAGGGGGTGTGGCAAGAACGTAGGGGAACTTGTACAAACAAGCGAGCACCAGTAAGTCGCATAAGTGTTGCTCTTTCATGAATGGGAAGGGTCGGGGATGGTTGCCCGCTATGAACGGATCGCTGATGAGCTGCGGGACGAGATCCTGTCCGGCGGCCATCCGGTCGGTTCGCAGCTTCCGAGCGAGGCGGAGCTGGCCGGGCGTTTCTCCGCGGCCCGCGGCACCGTACGGCAGGCGGTCGCGGTGCTGGCCACCGAGGGCCTGGTCGGCTCCCGGCAGGGCGCCAGGCGCATCGTGCTCGGCAGGACGCGCAGTCAGAGCTTCGCCGAGCTGCACAGCTTCGCCCAGTGGGCCCGCGCGAACGGCTACCGCTACGGCGGCCGGGTGATCGCCCAGCGCCGCCGGCCCGCGAGCGGCTCGGAGCTCGCGCGGCTCGGCTCCGGCGAGGTGCTGGAGGTGCTGCGGCTGCGCTCGCTGGAGGACGAGCCCGTGCTGCTGGAGCGCACGGTCTACGCCGGATGGGTGGCCGCCGCCGTGGAGAGCCTGCCCGCCGACTGCGGGTCGGTCACCGAGGCGCTCTACGAGTCCGTCGGCCTGGTGTTCGCCTACGGCGAGCATCTCATCGACGCGGTTCCGGCCGGCGCCGAGGACGCCCGGCTGCTGGGCGTGCGCAGGGGCAGCCCGCTGCTGCGCCAGAGGCGGGTGACGACCACGCACGAGGGCCGGCCGGTGGAGTCGTCGGACGACCGTTACCGGGCGGGCAGCGTGGCCTTCAGCATCCGCAACTCGATCGGGGCCAACCCGCTCGTACGGGAGCCCGGCGACTTGCGTTTCGAGCGCTGAGAACATATGTTCGAGTCATAAGCGCCCGTCTTCCCCCGGGTGGCTCAGCATACGGACCAGAGCCTGGCGGGGAGAAGCGTCTTGAGCAGACTCTATGGCGATCCGATAGAGGTGTGGACCCGCGACGGGGAGCCGACCCAGTTCGTCTGGCGTGACCGGCTCTACCTCGTCCGGAGCGTCCTCGACCACTGGGTGGTCGCGCGCGAGTGGTGGAAGACCGGCGAGGGCGATCCGGGCGAACGCCGCTTCTGGCGGGTCGAGGCCAGCCCCGGCCGCGAGTCGGGCTCCTACGAGCTGCGTTACGACACCGCGGGCAACGGCTGGCTGCTGCTGAGGGCGTGGGACTGATGGCGCCCCCGTTCCCGCACCTGCACGTGTCCTCCGCCTACTCCATGCGCTACGGCACCGCCTTCCCGCGCGCACTGGTGAACCGGGCGTCAGAGCACGGGATGGACATCCTCGCGCTGACCGACCGCGACGGCCTCTACGGCGCGATCAAGCACGTCCGGGCGTGCGCGGAGGCCGGCATCGCGCCGGTGCTCGGCGTGGACCTCGCCCTCGACGTCCCCGCCTCGCCCTTCGCCCCGGTGCCCGGGGCGGCTGCGCGGCGCCCCAAGACCGGCCCTGGCGCCGAGGATCGCGTCACCGTGCTGTCCAGGGGCAAGGGCTGGCCGCGCCTGTGCCGCCTGGTCACGGCCGCCCACCACACGGGCGAGCGCGGCGCGCCCAAGGTGACCAGGGAGCTGATCGGCGAATGGGCCGGCGGGCCTGGTGGTGATCACGGGTTCGGCGCTGACGACGGGCTCGTGGTGCTGCTCGGCCCCCGCTCCGACGTGGGCCGCGCGGTGGCCGACCGGCGCGACGAGCACGCGAGGACACTGCTCGGCCTGTGGCGCGCCGCCGTGCCCGGCGTGGTCGTCGAACTGGTCGACCAGTACGGCTTCCGCGACGCCATCACGGCCGTCCGCATGCTCGGCCTGGCCGAGTCCATGGGCGTGCCCGCCGTGCTGACCAACGCGGCACGCTACCTCGACCCGGCCGACCACCAGGTGGGCGACGTGCTCGACGCGGCCCGCCAGCTCGTCCCGCTGCACCCGCGCCACCTGGAACGCACCACCTCCCACGCCTATCTCAAGAGCACCAAGGAGATGTGGCAGGTGGCGGCCAAGGTGTGCGGCGCCGACCAGCAACGGGTGGCCCGGCTGCTGCACACCACCAGGCGGCTGGCCGAGGCGTGCGCGATGGAGCCGCTCGACCTGCTCGCGCTCCGCAACGACCCGCCCGCCCTGCACCTGCCCGAGGTCGGCCGCGACCCGGTGCCGCTGCTGCGCCACCGCGTCGAGGACGGGCTGATCAGGCGCGGCCTCGACCGCTCCGGCGAGGCCAGGGAGCGCCTGCGGGCCGAGCTGGCCGTCATCGAGCGCAAGCGCCTGTCCGGATATTTCATCGCCGTGGCCGGCATCACCGACATGATCCGCGGCATGGGTGTCCGCTGCGCCATCCGCGGCTCGGGCGCGGGCAGCCTGGTCAACTACCTCATCGGCATCGGCGAGGTCGACCCGCTCGAACACGGCCTGCTCATGGAGCGCTTCCTGTCCGAGGGCCGCATCGGGCTGCCCGACATCGACGTGGACGTGGAGTCGGCCCGCCGGCTCGACTGCTACCAGGCCATCTTCGAACGCTACGGCGAGGCCCGCGTGGCCTGCGTGTCCATGATGGAGACCTACCGGGCGCGCAGCGCCATCCGCGACGTCGCCGGGGCGATGGGCCTGCCGCCGCACGAGATCGACGCCATCGCCAAGGCGTTCCCGCACATCAGGGCCAGGCAGATCACCGCGTCCCTGGACGACCTGCCCGAGCTGCGCGAGAGCCGGCTCGGCGAGGCCGGCCTGGACCGGGTGTTCCGGCTGGCGGAGAAGCTCGACGGGCTGCCCAGGCACATCGCGCTGCATCCGTGCGGCGTGCTGATCGGCAACAGCGGCCTGCGCGACCGGACGCCGGTCGAGCGCAGCCTGCTGGAGTTCCCCATGTCGCAGTTCGACAAGGACGACGTGGAGGAGGCAGGCCTGCTCAAGCTCGACGTGCTGGGCGTGCGGATGCAGTCCGCGCTGGCGTACGCGCTGAGCGAGGTCAAGCGGGTCGACGACGTCGTGGTCGAGCTGGACACCCAGCGCGGCGACGACCCGGAGGTCCAGTACGTCCCCCACGACGACCAGGACACCTACGACATGATCTGCGCGTCCAGGACCCTCGGCTGCTTCCAGATCGAGTCCCCGGGCCAGCGCGAGCTGGTGGCCAAGCTGGAGCCGCGCAGGATGCACGACCTGATCGTGGACATCTCGCTGTTCCGTCCTGGACCGGTCAACTCCGACATGGTCACGCCCTACCTGGAGGCAAGGCACGGGTGGCGGCAGCCGTACTATCCGCACGAGAGGCTGCGCGAGGCGCTGAAGGAGACGCACGGCGTCGTGGTGTTCCACGAGCAGGTGCTGAAGATCATCTCGGTGATGACCGGGCGCGACCTGTCGTTCGCCGAGAAGCTGCGGCGCACGCTCGACACGCCCGAGGGGCGCGAGCGGGTGCGCAGGACGTTCACGCCCATGGCCAGGGCCAACGGGTTCGGCGACGCGGAGGTGGAGCGGGCCTGGCAGGTGCTGGACGCGTTCGGGGCGTTCGGGTTCTGCAAGGCGCACGCGGCGGCGTTCGCGCTGCCCACCTACCAGTCGGCCTGGCTCAAGCGGCACCACGCGGCGGCGTTCTTCGCCGGGGTGCTCACGCACGAGCCCGGCATGTACCCGCCGCGGGTCATCATCGACGAGGCCAGGCAGTGCGGGGTGAAGATCCTGCCGCTGGACATCAACAAGTCGGGCAAGGACTGGCGGGTGGAGCGGCTCGGGCCGCGCGTCCAGGTGCGGGTGCGCCCGGCCGCGCTGGAAGGACCTGGCGGGCCGCGCAGGGAGTTCAGGGCCGGCGACATCGGCAAGGGGTACGCGTTGCGCGTGCCGTTCTCGGCGGTCAAGGGGGTGAGCGAGGCGGAGGTCGAACGCATGGTGGCCGGGCAGCCGTACACGTCGCTGGCCGACTTCTGGGACCGTGCCAGGCCCTCGCGGCCCACGATCGAGCGGATCGTCCAGGTCGGCGGCCTCGACGCGCTGCACGACCTCCACCCGGGCGGGCCCCGCTGGCGGCCGGGCGAGCTGACCAGGCGCGACCTGATCGCCCAGGTCGGAGCGCTCGACCGGGCCTCGGCGATCGGCGTGCGGGCCGGGCCGCGCAAGTCGAAGCGCTACAGCTCCCACCTGTCGCACATGGACCTGTCGTCCGCCCAGAACGCGGCTCCTCCGGCGGTCCAGTTGCCGCTGGGGTTCGGCGAGCACCTGCTGCCGGGGGAGCTGCCCGAGATGACCGAGACGGAGATGGTCGAGGCCGAGCTGGAGATCCTCGGCATCGACGTCAGCCGGCACGTCATCAGCTTCCACGACGAGCTGCTCGACGCGCTCGGCGTGGTACGTTCCCGCGACCTGCTCGCCCAGCGCAACGGGGCGGAGATCCTGGTGGCGGGGGTCAAGGTGGCGACCCAGACGCCGGCCGTGCGCTCGGGGCAGCGGGTCATCTTCACCACCCTCGACGACTCGACGGGGCCGATCGACCTGACCTTCTTCGAGTCGGTGCAGGGCCATTGCGCCTCGACCGTGTTCGGCTCATGGCTCATGCTGGCCAAGGGCGTGGTCAGGCGCACGGGGACACGGGCGGTGACCATGCGGGCGGTCGACTGCTGGAACCTGGCCGACCTCGACGCGCTCTGGCGCTCCCAGGGCGTCGAGGCGGTGCGCGCCGTCCTCGACCGGACGCCCGAGGACCTGGCGGGCGTCGGAGGACGCGCGATCGAGTACGCCAACGGCTTCCGGCTCTCGCCCTACGCCGACCTCGCCCCCGCCCTGGCCGGCCCGCCCAGGAAGCTCTGGCACGCCAGCCCGGGCAGCTCGGGCCCGACCGCGGCCTGAGCACGCGTTCTTTCTGGGCCCGTCAGTGGGAGTCGGTCGCCAGCGGCCCCTCGATCACGGCGCTCGGCGAGAACGTGGGCGGCGGTGAGATCGCGGACGGCGCCGCAGGGGCCGAGACCGAGGCCGGGGCCGCGGCGAAGGCGGGCGCCGCGCCCGGCCTGGCGTCGCGGGCCGCGCGCTGCAGCCGGGTCAGCTCGCGCACCGTCCCCGCGCACAGCAGGGCCGCCATCAGCGCGCACCCCAGCTCAGGCGCCCCCACCCCGGCCAGGCCGCCGGCCGAGCTGTCGAGCGGCAGCCGGATCGTCACCAGCGCGAGCGTGGCCAGCCAGCTCAGCCACCATCCGGGGGGCGGGTGCCCCGCCAGACCTCGTCGACCAGCAGCGCGGGAGCGAACAGGTTGACGCCGGGCACCAGCCAGGCCGCCGCCACCGGGCCGGTCGCGGCCGAGCGGTCGTTGGCCTGCCTGGCCCGCACGAGCCAGGTCACGTAGGCGGCCGCGGCCGCGATCGAGGTGCCGGTCACGGTCATCATCAGCACCGCGAACGTGGTCACCGCACCCACCACCGCCTCCGCGTCGGCCCCCACGGGACGACCGCCGAAGGCGGCGAGGCGGGCGGCGAGTTCGCGGCCCATGGACTGCTCGAAGATCACGAGGGCGCCGAGGGAGAGGACCTGGGCGGTGAGGGTGGCGTAGACGGCGGTGGCGGCTCTGGCGGGCGATGCCTGGGTGTAGCGCACGTTGTTCTCCCCCCGGGCCATGCGCTGAGGTTCTGATTCACTTGTATCCCGCCGGCCCTGCTGTTAATCAGCTCACCACGCCGGATTCCCACGCCCAAGCTGCGATTTCAACCCGATTGCGGACACCGAGCTTGGCGAAGATGCTGCCCAGGTGCGTCTTCACCGTCGACAACGACACGAACAGCTCGGCGGCCACCTCCTGGTTGGTCCGCCCCTTGGCCACCAGGCGCACCACGTCCAGCTCGCGGTCCGTCAGCGGGTCGTCCATCGGCGGCGCGCTGCGCCGGGGCCTGGACAGGTGCTGCAGCAGCCGTACGGTCACCGACGGTGACACCAGCGAGTCGCCCGCCGCCGCGGCCCTGACCGCCTCGATGAGCAGCGTCGGCCCGCTGTCCTTGAGCAGGAAGCCGATGGCGCCGGAGCGCAGGGCGCCGTAGACGTACTCGTCCAGGTCGAACGTGGTGACGATGACCACGCGCAGCGGGTTCTCCACGCCGGGCCCGGCCAGCGCGCGGGTCACCTCCAGCCCGTCGAGCTTGGGCATCCTGATGTCGAGCAGGCACACGTCCGGCCGCAGCCGCCTGGCCTCCGCCACGGCCTCGGCGCCGTCGGCGACCGCGGACACGACCTCCATGTCCGGTTGCGCGTCCAGAATCATCTGAAAGCCGGTTCGTACGAGTTGCTGGTCGTCGGCGATGAGAACCCGAATAGTCACGGCCCCAACTCTAAGGATCGGCCGTTCGGCTGAGGCGGAAATGGACGCACGGCCGATCCGGCGCACCCCCGCTCCCGGCCACGCTGGACGTCATGAACGACGTGCTTGTTGGACGGGCCCTGGCCAAACGGTTCGGGCAGACGGTCGCCCTCGGTGGCGTGGACATCGCGGTACGGGCCGGCGAAGCGGTGGCGATCATGGGGCCGAGCGGTTCCGGCAAGTCGACCCTGCTACACTGCCTGGCCGGCATCATGAAGCCGGACAGCGGTGAGGTGCACCTGCTCGGCCAGCGCATCGACGCGCTCGGCGAGCGGCGGCGCAGCGCGCTGCGCCGCACCCGCTTCGGCTTCGTCTTCCAGTTCGGCCAGCTCCTGCCCGAGCTGCCCGCCGAGGAGAACGTGGCGCTCCCGCTCATGCTGGGCGGCGTGCCGAGGACCCAGGCGGTACGGCAGGCGCGCGAGTGGTTCGCGCCCCTCGGCCTGCACTCCATGGAGACGCGGCGGCCGGGCGAGCTGTCCGGCGGCCAGGCGCAGCGGGTGGCCATCGCCAGGGCGCTGGTGAGCAAGCCGGCCGTGGTCTTCGCCGACGAGCCCACGGGGGCGCTCGACCAGCAGACGGGGCAGGAGACGATGCGGTTGCTGGTGGAGGCGACCAAGCACAACGGGGCGTGCCTGATCGTCGTCACCCACGACCCGAACGTGGCCGCCTGGTGCGACCGCACGGTCGAGGTCCGCGACGGCCGGCTCCTGACGAGCGGGGCGATGGCGTGACCTCCGGCCTGACCTGGAACGCGCACGCGAACGCGCGCACGAACCTCGACCCGACCTCGCCGCTGCTCAAGAGCGGGATGCGCCCGTGAACCTCGATCTGACCTGGCGGCTCCTCAAGGGCGGCGGGCGCAGGGGACTGCTGGGCGCCTGGCTGACACTGGGCGCCCCGGCCGTGGCCACGGCGCTGCTGCTGCTCGCGGTGGCCGCGAACTCCGCCTTCCAGGCCAGGGCCGAGCGCGGCGCCTGGCGCAACCCGGTCCCGGCCACGTCCGGCGCCGTGGCGATCGAGGCGTCGCGCTTCGACTTCGTCCGCGACCGGACCATCACCGTCGTCGACCTGGCCGCGCTGGACGGCAGAACCCCGGCCCCGCCGCCAGGGCTGCCCCGCTTCCCCGCGCCCGGCGAGGTGTGGCTGTCGCCCGCCCTGACCGAACTGGCCAGGGAACTGCCCGCCGACCAGCTCGCCGCCCGCTACCCCGCGCCCAAGGGGGTGCTCGGCGACGCGGCCCTCGTCCATCCGGACGAGCTCGTCGCCGTCGTCGGCCGGCAGGCGGACTCGCCCGAGATGACCGCCGCCCGCTCCGACGACTGGCTGCTCGGCAAACCGCCGGTCAAGGTCGCGAGCCTGGCGGGAACGCCGAGCGAGGACGCGGAGGCGTACCGGATGCTCTCGCTCGTCGCCAGCGTGCTGATGGCGGTGCCGCTGCTCGTCTTCGGGGGCGCGGCGGCCCGGCTCACGGTGGCCAGGCGCGATCAGCGGCTGGCGGCCCTGCGGCTGATCGGGGCGACGCCGGGCCAGGTCGTGAGCATGACCGTGACCGAGGCGGTGATCGTCGCGCTGGCCGGCGCGCTCGTGGGCGCCGCCGTCTTCGCCCTGGCCGTGCCGCTGCTGGCCGGGATCGAGATGCAGGGCGGGCGGTGGTTCGCCGCCGACCTGTTCCCCGGACCGCTGGTGCTGGCCGGGGTGCTGGTCGCGGTGCCGCTGCTGGTGGGGCTGTCGGCGGTGGCCGGTCTGCGGCGGGTCGTGGTGAGCCCGCTCGGCGTGGCCAAGCGCGAGACGCCGCCCGCCCTGCGGTTCGTACGGGTGCTCGCCCTGCTCGCGGTGCTGGCCGTGTTCCCGATGCTGAGCAGGGGCAGCAGCGTCTCGATCATCGCGGTGGCGCTGGCCCTGGCGTTCCTCTGCGTCAACCTGGTGGGCCCGTGGGTGGTCGGCCTGATCGGCCGGATCACGGCGGCCACGGCGCGCGGCCCGGCCCGGCTGCTCGCCGGCCGTCGGCTGGTGGACGACCCGCGCTCGGCCTGGCGGACGGTGAGCGGGGTGGCGCTGACCGGGTTCGTGGCGGGCTTCCTCGGCCTGCTCAGCCCGGCGACGTTCGACCAGGACCCCGGAGGACCGCCCCAGCTGCGGATCACCGCGCCCGCCGGACAGGCGGAGCAGATGGTGCGGCAGGCCCGCGAGCGGCTGCGCGAGGCGGGGGTGACGGCCGAGGTGAAGCCGGTGAAGAACGTCGTGGTCGCGGCCCTGAGCAGCGCGGCGGGCGCGGCGGACGTGGACAGGGCCCGTACGGCGCTGGCCGGGCTCGTGCCGGGACGCACGCCCACCACGGAGGCCGACGACGAGCGCTTCGGCGTCGAGATCCTCGCCGACGTGCGGGTGGGCACGATCGTGGTGCTGTCGGTGTCGTTCCTGGTGGCCATCGCCAGCTCGGGGATCACCGCCATGTCGTCGGTGCTGGACCGGCGGCAGACGTACGGGCTGCTGCGCCTGGCGGGCACGCCGCTGTCGGTGCTGGACCGGGCCCGCCGGTCCGAGACGCTCATCCCGCTGGCGGTGATGGGCGGGGGAGCGATCCTGGTGGGGGCGTTCTGCGCGCTGCCGTTCATGATCGGCGGGGTCAACGCGGCCGGGGCGATCACGCTGGCGGGATGCGTCGTCGTGGGCTTCGCCGGTGTGATCGGGGCGGGCGCCCTGAGCCGCCCGCTGCTGCGCTCGGTCACCGCCGACCCGGCCCCGCGCCCGGACTAACCCCCTGGGCGGGCGTCCGGCGGAAACCAGAGGGCCTCAGCCGAGGACGAGGTCGCGGACGAGCTTCAGCGAGGGCTCGTCGCGCGGCCCCATCACGAGCAGGCTCGTCACCGGGCTGCGGTGCCACAGCTCCAGACGTTCCTTGATCCGGCCGGGCGGGCCGACGAGCGAGATGCCGTCGGCCAGCTCGTCCGGGATCGCCTGGAACGCCTCGTCCTTGCGCCCCGCCAGGTAGAGCGACTGGATGTGCTCGGCGGCCTCGGCGTAGCCCATCCGGCCGATGATGTCGGCGTGGAAGTTGCGCTGCTTGGCGCCCATGCCGCCGATGTAGAGCGTGAGCATCATCTTCACGCCGTCGAGCGCCGCCTTGACGTCGTCGGAGATGATCACCATCACCATGGCCGCCACATCGAAGCCGGGCCGGGCGCCCGACAGCGCCTCGCCGTACATCTGCTCGATCTTCTCAGGGAACGCGAACAGCGGCAGCCAGCCCTGCCCGAGCTCGGCGGCCAGCGCGACGTTCTTCGGCCCTTCCGCCCCGAGATAGACGGGGATGTCGGGGCGGAGTGGATGGGTGATGGACTTGAGCGGTTTGCCCAGCCCGCCCGGCAGCGGCAGCGGGTAGTGGGGCCCGTCGGACGTGACCGGCTCCTCTCGCCGCCAGACCTTGCGCATGATCTCGATGTACTCGCGCGTCCTGGCCAGCGGGCGGGCGAACGGCTGGCCGTACCAGCCCTCCACGACCTGCGGCCCCGAGGCGCCCACCCCGAGCAGCAGCCGGCCGCCGGTGAGGGCGTCGAGCGTCATCGCGGTCATCGCGGTCGTGACCGGCGGCCTGGCCGACAGCTGGGCGATCGAGGTGCCCAGCTTGATGCGGGTCGTCCGCGCGCCGTACCAGGCCAGCGGCGTGAACACGTCGCTGCCGTACGCCTCCGCCGTCCACACCGAGTCGTAGCCGAGCCGCTCGGCGGCGAGCACCGATTCTGTCGCGTCGTCGGCGTTGCGCTGCCAGTAGCCGAGGTTCAGGCCGAGCTTCATAAGACACCTCCGGAATTAAGTTCTATTACGGCGGTGGGCGGTCTGCGTGTCAATGGCGGAAGATCCTGGGTAGTCACACTCTGTGCTCAAGGGTTTGTGCCGTCTCGTCGCCTGCCTGCTGCTTCTGCTGCCGGCGGCGGGGCCGACGATGGCCGAGGGCGGCTCCCGGCCGAACATCGTCCTCATCCTGGCCGACGACCTGGAGAACGGCACGCTGCCGTACTTTCCGAACATCACTCAGCACCTGGTCAGGCAGGGCACCTCGTTCGACCGCTTCTTCGTCACCAACTCCTGGTGCTGCCCGTCCAGGGCCTCGATCCTGCGCTCCCAGCACGTCCACAGCCACGGCGTCCTGACCAACACGGCGCCGGAAGGCGGTTTCGCCCGCTTCCACGAGCAGAATCTGGAACGTTCCACGATCGGCACCTGGATGCAGGAGGCCGGCTACCGCACGGCGCTCATGGGCAAGTTCCTCAACCACTATCCGGGCAACTCGGCTCCTGAGGCGTACGTGCCGCCGGGCTGGGACGAGTGGGAGGTGCCGGTGCGCCAGCTCTACCAGGAGTACGGCTACCGGCTCAACGAGAACGGCGGCCTGTTCGACTACGGCTGGTCGGAGCAGGACTATCTGGCCGACGTGCTGGCCGGCAAGGCGCGCGACTTCATCGCCGGGTCCGACGAGCCGTTCTTCCTGTATCTCGCGCCCATCGGCCCGCACAACCCGGCCAACCCCGCCTACCGGCACGCCGACGCGTTCCCGCTGGCCATGGCGCCGCGCACGCCCTCCTTCGACCAGCCCGACGTCTCCGGCGAGCCGCTCTGGCTGCGCGAGCGGCCGCCGTTCACACCGGAGACCGTGGCCGAGATCGACGAGCGATATCGCACCAGGCTGCGCTCCATGCTCGGCGTCGACGACCTCGTCGGCACGGTGGTCCAGGCGCTCCAGGACACCGGCAAGCTCGACAACACCTACATCTTCTTCACCTCCGACAACGGCTTCCATCTCGGCACCCACCGGCTCAAGCAGGGCAAGACCACGCCGTTCGAGGAGGCCATCCACATCCCCCTCGTCGTCAGGGGTCCCGGCGTGCCGGCCGCGTCGGCGGTCACGCAGATGGGGGCCACGATCGACCTGGCGCCGACGTTCGCCGAGCTCGGCGGGGCCACGGTGCCGCCGTTCGCGGAGGGGCGCTCGCTCGTGCCGCTGCTGCGCGGCCGGTCGCTGGGGGAGTGGCGCAAGCACGTGCTGATCGAGTTCAACCGGCCGCTCAACCGGTCGTCGGCGGCCCAGACGCCGGTGCCGGCCTATCGGGCGTTGCGCACTGATCAGTACACCTATGTCCGGTACGAGACCGGGGAACTGCAGCTCTACGACCTGCACGCGGATCCCTACCAGCTGCACAACCTGGCGGCGAGCGCCGATCCGGCACTCATGGCCCGGCTGGACGCGCTGCTGCACGGGATGGTGCGGTGCGCGGGGGCCGGCTGCCGCGAGGCCGACCGGCAGCAGTGACGGCCCAGGGCCGGTTGCGGCTGCCTGGTTCCGGGCCGGCTCAGGTGAACAGCGACGGGTACGCGTGCGCCAGATGCTCCGAGACGGCCGCGACCGCTTCGTCCGCCTCGCCGCGTTCGAGGGCTTCCAGGATGCGGACGTGGTCGGCGCGCAGGATCGACGTGTCCCCGAGGCGTCGTACCGCCTCGACCGAGTACTTTCGCATCGAGTCGCGCAGCGACCGCATGATGGCGGCGATGAGCCGGTTGCCCGAGGCGTCCGCGATGGCGCAGTGGAAGGCCGTGTCGTGCTCGACGAACTCCTCGGCCGAGCCCGCCGCGTCCATCCCGGCCAGGGCGGCGGCGAGCGCGGAGGTGTCGGCGCGGGCGGTGGCCGCCTGGGCGGCCGCCCACTGCTCGATCATGTGCCGGGTTCCGATGACCTCGCGCATCTCCAGGCTGGCCAGGCCCAGGTGCAGCCGGAGCAGGTCGGTCAGCGCCGAGTCCGGCCGCGAGGTGAGCACGGCGCCGGCGTCGGGGCCCCGGCCCACCTGGGAGGAGACCACGCCGAGGGTCTCCAGCACACGCATGGCCTCGCGTACCGACGATCGGCTCACGCCGAGCTGCTCGGCGAGCTGGCGTTCGGCGGGCAGCCGGTCGCCCACGGTGAGGCCGTCCTCGGTGATGCGCCGCTCGATCTGAGCGAGTACGTCCTCGAACGTCCGCGTTCGCTTGACGGGACGCCAGCCGGTGCCGTCCAACGAAGCCTCCTGGTGCCGGGATGGATGCTGGCCGGATTCGTGATGGTTCGATATGGTCTGACCATACTGTGGTCAGACCATTAGCGGAAGGAGAGCCGTGCGCGTCGCCCTGTTCATCACGTGCGTGAACGACACGCTCTTCCCCGGCACCGGCAAGGCCGTCGTGTCGCTCCTGCGCAGGCTCGGCTGTGAGGTCGACTTCCCCGCCGCGCAGACGTGCTGCGGGCAGATGCACGTCAACACCGGTTACCGGGAGGACGGCGTACGGCTGGCCCGCCACTTCACCGAGGTGTTCGCCGGTTACGACGCCGTCGTCGCGCCCTCGGGGTCGTGCGCGGCCATGGTGCGCGAGCAGTACCCGAAGCTGGCCGAACCGGGCAGCAGGGGAGCGGCGGCCATCGCGGAGGTGGCGCCGAAGGTGTACGAACTGTCCGAGTTCCTGATCGACGTCCTGAAGGTCGAGGACGTCGGCGCATATTTCCCGCACCGGGTGACATATCACCCGACGTGTCACTCGCTCCGCGGCCTGCACCTGGGCGACCGGCCCGCCCGGCTGTTGCGCAACGTCCGCGGCCTGGAGCTGGTGCCGCTGTCAGGCTCGGAGGAGTGCTGCGGCTTCGGCGGCACGTTCGCGGTGAAGAACCCCGCCGTCTCGGCCGCGATGGGCGCCGACAAGGTCCGCCACATCCAGGACACCGGCGCCGAGGTGCTCTGCGCGGCCGACAACTCGTGCCTGATGCACATCGGCGGCACCCTGCGCCGCCAGAAGACCGGCGTCAGGACCATGCACCTGGCCGAAATCCTCGCATCGACGGAGGAGGCCCCATGAGCGCCACCTTTCTCGGCATGCCCGGGAGTTTTCCGGAGAACTCCCGCAAGGCCGTTCAGGACTCCCAGCTCCGCTTCAACCTCCGCAAGGCGACGCACACGATCCGCGGCAAGCGCGCGGGCGTCGTCGCCGAGCTGCCCGACTGGCAGGAGCTCAGGGCCGCCGGCAAGGCGATCAAGGACCACACCCTGCGCCACCTCGACCGCTACCTCGTCCAGCTCGAAACGGCCGTGACCAGGGCGGGCGGCACCGTCCACTGGGCCAGGGACGCCGCCGAGGCCAACCGCATCGTGACCGGCCTGGTCAAGGCCACCGGCGAGCGCGAGGTGGTCAAGGTCAAGTCGATGGCCACGCAGGAGATCCAGCTCAACGAGGCGCTGGCCGAGCACGGCATCACCGCCTACGAGACCGACCTGGCGGAGCTGATCGTCCAGCTCGGCGACGACTTCCCCAGCCACATCCTGGTCCCGGCGATCCACCGCAACCGGTCGGAGATCCGCGAGATCTTCCTCGACAAGATGCCGGACGTCTCGCCCGACCTCACCGACGACCCGCCCGCGCTGACCGAGGCGGCCCGGCTGCACCTGCGCGAACGTTTCCTCAGGAGCAAGGTCGCGATCTCCGGCGCCAACTTCATGGTGGCCGAGACCGGCACGCTGGTGGTGCTGGAGTCGGAGGGCAACGGCCGGATGTGCCTGACCCTGCCCGAGACCCTCATCAGCGTCGTCGGGATCGAGAAGCTGCTGCCCTCCTGGCGGGATCTGGAGGTGTTCCTCCAGCTGCTGCCAAGAAGCTCCACGGGTGAGCGGATGAATCCGTACACGAGCATGTGGACGGGCGCGGTCGAGAGCCAGGACTTCCACCTCGTGCTGCTCGACAACGGCCGCACCGACGTGCTCGCCGACGAGGTGGGCCGCCAGGCGCTGCGCTGCATCCGCTGCTCGGCCTGCCTGAACGTCTGCCCGGTCTACGAGCGCGCGGGCGGTCACGCGTACGGGTCGGTCTATCCGGGCCCGATCGGCGCGATCCTCACCCCGCAGCTCAGGGGCATGTCCTCCGAGCTCGACGCCTCGCTGCCGTTCGCCTCCAGCCTCTGCGGGGCCTGTTACGAGGCGTGCCCGGTGGCCATCGACATCCCGGAGGTGCTGGTCGACCTGCGGGCCAAGGCGCCGCACGCGGCGGCGGAGCAGGCGGGCATGAAGGTGGCCGGCTGGATCCTGAGCGACCACGAGCGGCTGGCCAAGGCTCAGCGGGCGGCCGGACGGCTGCGCAAGCTGGTGCCGAAGCGGCTGCCCGGCCCGCTGTCGGCCTGGACCGACACCCGGGATCTGCCCGACATTCCCGAAGAATCGTTCAGAGACTGGTGGGAGCGGAATGAGCGCGCGTGAGGAGATCCTCGCCCGGATCGGCCGGGCCGTCGCCGGCGGCGCGGAGGTGGAGATCCCCCGCCACTACCGGACGGAACGGCAGGTGGAGGACCTCGTCGGGCTGTTCGCCGAGCGGGTCGACGACTACCGGGCGATCGTCCATGTCGTGCCGGCGGCGGACGTGCCCGCCAAGCTCGACGAGTGCCTGGGCGAGCGCCGCATGATCGTCCCGGACGGCTTCGACCGTCCGGGCGGCTGGAGCGACCTCAAGACGGCCGACGGCGTGGTGACGAACTGCGCCGTGGCCATCGCCGAGACCGGCACCATCGTGCTCGACCACGGGCCGGGCCAGGGCACGCGGGCGCAGACGCTGGTCCCCGACTACCACCTGTGCGTGGTGCGGGCCGACCAGATCGTGGCCGGCGTCCCCGAGGCCGTCGCCCGGCTCGACCCGGCCCGTCCGCTCACCTGGATCAGCGGTCCCTCGGCCACCAGCGACATCGAGCTCAACCGGGTCGAGGGCGTGCACGGCCCCCGTACCCTGGAAGTGATCATCAGCACGTGAGCACGGTCACGATCATCAGTACCTGAGCACCGCGGCCACGTCGTCGACCACGTCGGTGAACCACAGCTCCGCGTCCGTCATCGCCGCGGCCCTGGCCAGCGCGGAGTCCGAGCGCTCCTGGATCGGCTCGGCCACGCCCCACCGGTGCAGCTCCTCCCGGTCGGTGCACAGCTGCGTGCCGCCCTCGCCGATCCAGACCGGCCTCGGCATCTGGCCGGGCACCAGCAGGGCGTGCACCCGGCCCTCGCGCAGCGCCTTCGAGACCTGGGCCATGCCGGTGGGCCCCGAGGACTCCTGGTGCCGTTCCAGCAGCTCGGCGCGCCGCTGGTCGAGCCAGTCGTCCAGGGCCCGCTCCACGTCCTCCTCGAACCGGCCGTGGTTCTCGCGGCTGCCGTGCTCGACCATGGTCACCCGGTCGGCGGCCTTGGTACCGAGGTGGCGCAGCAGGTAGGAGCGCGACTTCGGCTCGCCGGCGATCAGCACCAGCTCCGCGCCGATGCGGCGTACCTGCTCGTCGATCTCGTGGGCCACGGCGACCGCGTTCTTCTCCCAGGTCTCGTCCACGGCCTGCTCGTAGCGCTTCTGCGACCAGCCTCCCTGCGCGGTCTTCTGCAGCGGCCAGGAGGCGGCCTGCACGGTGGTCGTCCGCGGTGACCCGCCCGCGAACACGGTCACCTCGGCCCCCGCGTGGTCCACGATGACCCGGATGTGCGGCACGTTCTCGCCGCGCAGCATCAGCATGGGCGTGACGTGCGGCAGCGGCGTCCACATGGTCATCTCGTCGGGCTGGCGGTCGAGCGACTCGGCCAGCACGACGTCACCGTCCGTGGCGAACAGCGCCCGCCCGGCGGCGGGCCGCAGGGCCTCCTCCTCCAGCGCGTCCAGGGTGGTCTCGGTGAGCCGGCCGAGCCGGTCACGCGCGCCGCGCCAGTGGGCCCGGCGTTCAGAGCCGGTGAAGGCGCCGAGATAGACCGACGCGTACGGTCCCGGCCGCTCGTACAGGCGCCTGATGAAGTCCAGCCGCACCCGTCACCACCTCCGCCTCTCCACCCCGATGCCGAGCGCCTCGGCGAGATCGGCCATGCCCTCGGTCTCGTGCTTCTGCTGCTCGTCCGGACGGGGGCCGTGCTTGTCGCTCCCACGTTGCATGGTTCTCTCACTCCTCTCCCAAGCGCCCCCTTACCCCCGCTTTCGTGGGCAAACATCGCGACTGTGTACCCTGCCCAGCGTGTTCGATCCCGACGTGAGCATCGCCACCGCACGGCTGACGCTCCGCCCCTTCGGCCCCGGGGACGCCGCGCGGATCAGGTCCGTCGTGCAGTCCGGCGCCCGCTTCCTCCCGCCGGGCGCGCCCACCAGGACCTCCGGCATCGCGCGCTGGCTCACGCACGGCGTGCACGAGCTGCGCCGCTCAGGACAGGGCATCCACCTGGCCATGGCCGACGCAGACGGGGTCGTCGTGGGGGCCATCAGCCTGTTCAAGACCTCGTGGGAGGCAGGAACGACCGAAGTCGGGTACGGCGTGCACCCCCTCTACCGCCGCCGCGGCTTCGCCACCGAGGCCGTACGCGGGCTGACGGGCTGGGTGTTCGACACCACGCGCCTGCGCAGGATCGACCTGACGGCCAACCTGGACAACCCGGCCTCGCTCAGCGTCGCGCTCAAATCGGGCTTCACCTGGGAGGGCGTGCTGCGCTCCGCCGTGCTCGACGAGGACGGGACGCACGACCTGGTCATGTTCGGCCTCCTGCGCGAGGACGGCCGCCTGCCCGCCAACGCCCTGCCCAGGACCGAGCTGCGCACACCGCGCCTGCTGCTGCGTGAGCCGTCCCCCGGCGACGTCCGCGACCTGGCCGCCACCGGCGCCGACCCCCTCACCCAGGCCATGACGGGCGTGCCGCGCGGCTACAGCGAGGAGCACGCGCTGGCCTACGTCGAAGGCTCGGAGCGGACCAGGATCAGGGGCGCCGGCATCACCTGGACGGCGGAGGAGCTGGAGACCGGACGCTTCGCCGTCAACGTGTCCCTGCGCGACGTCGACTGGAACAGCCGCACGGCCGAGGTCGGCTACATGACCGCCCCCTGGGCCAGGGGCAAGGGGTACGCGGGCGAGTCCGTGCTGGCCATCGCCCGCTGGCTGTTCGAGCGGCAGGGCTTCAGCCGGCTCCAGCTGCGCGCCTCGCCCGGCAACACCGCGTCGCAGCGGGTCGCGGAGAAGGCCGGCTTCGTCCGGGAGGGCGTCGCCCGTGCTTCGCTCGGTGGCGAGGACCTGGTCGTCTACAGTCTCATCCCGTCCGACCTGGCCGGAGGAGACCCGGCGCCGGCCTGAGGAGACCCGTCCCTGGCGTGAAGAGACCCGTCCCTGGCCTGAGGAGAGTCGGCCCGCCTGGCCCGGAGGCACGCCGGACTGACCTTGTCACCCTTTGTGAAACACCTCCGTACCCGTCACCCTTGAGGTGAGGACGGTGAGGCGCAATGATCACGGTGGTCGGCTGGGACGGGTCCGAGCTCTCGGCCAGAGCGGTGGGCAAACTGCAGGAGGCCGGGCTCGTGGTGGCGCCCGCGGCCGTGCTCGGAAGGCTCCAGCTCAACGCGAGGACCGCGGTGGACGGGTCGCTGCTCGAAGCCATCGACGACCATCTCGAACACGGCGAGGGCCCCGCGGTCGTGCTCGCGGAGGGAGATCCCGGCTTCTTCGGCGTCGTCCGCACCCTGCGCGAACACGGGCTCAAGCCGGACGTGTTACCGGCCGTCTCGCTCGTCGGCCGCGCCTTCGCCCGCGCCGGGCTCAACTGGGAGGACGCCCTGGTCGTCGCCCCTTCAGGACCCGCCCAGCTCAACCGGGTGGTCAACGCCTGCCGCGCCCATCCCAAGGTCGCGCTGCTCGTCGCGCCCGGCGTCGGCCCCGGCGAGATCGCCAGGGAGCTGGCCCCCACGACGCCACGCGCGCTGATCGTCTGCGAGGACCTGGGCGGGCCCGACGAACGGGTCACCCACAGCCGGATGGGCGAGGCCACCACCAGGCCGTGGAAGGACCCCGACGTGGTCCTCGTCATCGACCCGCTGCACCAGCCCAAGGAGCCGAGCTGGGTGGCGGGGGCGCGGCCCGGGCCGGCCGGGTGGGCGCTGCCGTACCAGGGCGGGCTGCCGCCGGAGGTGCGGGCGTACGTGCTGGCCAAGCTGGGCCCCCGGCTGGGAGACCTGGTGTGGGACGTGGGCGCGGGCACCGGCAGGATCGCCGTCGAGTGCGCCCGGCTGGGCGCCGCCGTCGTGGCCGTCGAGCGAGACGAGGGCCGCTGCGCCGAGCTGCGCGCCAACGTGCTCGAACACGGCGTCAAAGTGGCTCTGACCAGGGGACAGGCGCCGCCCGCGCTGGAGCCGCTGCCCGATCCCGACGCGGTCTTCGTGGGCGGCGGCGGCCTCGACGTGGTGATGGCCTGCGCCGCCAGGCGTCCCCGTTCGCTCGTGTGCGCACTGAGCAAGGTCGAGCAGGTCGCGGCCGTGCTCGACCGGCTGCGCGAGCAGGGCTACCACGGCGAGGGCACCCAGATCATGGCCTCGAGACTGACCCTCGACCCCGACGGCTCACACCGCCTGACCGCCTCCGACCCCGTCTTCGTGGTCCACGCGACGCCCGCACACACAGGGTGACCTGTTCCGTACCGGTGCGCATCGGTTATCCTCGCGTGACTTTGTCTACCGCACCGGAGAATCCCTCACAATGAAGCCGCCGCTCCTGCTGATCGGGCAGGGCTCACAGGACGACGCCTATGCCGCGGAGTTCGGCAGGTTCGTCCACCGCCTCCGCTGCCGCCTCGACCAGACGGGCGCCGACGTGTCAGGGGGTTACCTGGAGCGGGCCACTCCCCGGCTGAGCGACTCGGTGGCCTCCCTCGTCGCCAGGGGCCACCACCGGCTGGTCGCGCTGCCGCTGAGCCTCAGCAGGGTGAGCGAGGAGTTCCCGGCCGCGATGGCGCTGGAGCAGCAGCGCCACCCCACCCTCATGTACGACTACGGCCGCCCCCTCGGCCCCGACCCCCGCGTGCTGTCGCTGCTGGCCGAGCGGCTCAACGAGGCCGCCGCCGAGCTGTCCAGGCCGCGCGCCCTGGAGCTGGTCGGCGCCAGGCCGAGGCTCCGCTCCGTGGACGCGCCGCCGTCCGACGACTTCCACGCGCACGTCGAGCCGGGCGAGACCGCCGTCGTCCTGGTCGGCGAGGGCTCCACCGACGCGACCGCGAACGCCGAGGTGCACCGCGTCTCGCGGCTGTTCTGGGAGACCTACGCCTACGACTACATGACCGTCGAGACCGCCTTCGTGTCGGTCACCCCGCCCGGAGTGCCCGGCGGGCTCGAACGCTGCCGGCGGCTCGGGGCCAAGCGGGTGATCGTGGTGCCGTACCTGCTGTTCGCGGGCGGCATGCTGGAGCGGGTCTGGGCGCAGGCGCTCGCTTACGGGGCCGGGCATCCCGACCTCGACATCCGCTGCGCCGAGGTGATCGGCGACTGCGAGACCCTGGCCGACGTCGTGATCGACCGCTACGAGGAAGCCCTCCAGCTCGTCCCCTAGCCCCTCCAGCCCGTCCCCCTAGATCCTCCAGCTTTCCCCTAGACCGGAGGTTTGCCGTGCTCGCCGAGACGCTCGCCGCGATCCGCCCCGCAGACCCGCGGGCGCTCGCCGAGGCCCGAGCCCACCAGGACCGCCTCACCAAGCCGCGCGGCTCGCTCGGCGTGCTGGAGGACGTCGCCGTCCGGCTCGCGGGCGCGGCGGGGGTCAGCCCGCCGCCCATGCCCGAGCCGGCGGCGCTGGCCATTTTCGCCGCCGACCACGGCGTGCACGCGCGCGGCGTCACACCGTGGCCGCAGGAGGTCACCGTGCAGATGGTGGGCAACTTCCTGGCCGGCGGCGCGGTCGCCAACGCCTTCGCCGCGCAGGCGGGCGCGACGGTGACCGTCGTGGACGTCGGCGTCGCCGCCGACCTGCCCGACGCGCCGCAGCTGATCAGGCACAAGATCGCGTACGGCACCGCGGACCTGTCGCAGGGCCCCGCCATGACCGTCGACCAGGCCGTCAGAGCGCTGGAGGCCGGCATCCTCGTCGGCAAGGAGCTCATCGCCGCGGGCGCGCGCTGCCTGATCACCGGCGACATGGGCATCGCCAACACCACCGCGTCGGCCGCGCTGATCTCCGCCTTCACCGGCATGGACCCGGCGGAGGTGACCGGCAGGGGCACGGGGATCGACGACGAGACGTACGAGCGCAAGGTCGGCCTCGTCCGCTCGGCCCTGCGCGCGAACGCGGTCTCGGACGTCTCCTCCTCGCCCAGCGAGGCGCTGCGGGCCCTGGCCGCCGTCGGCGGGTTCGAGCACGCGGCCATCGCCGGGCTCATCCTGTGCGGCGCCGCGGAGCGCGTGCCGGTGATCCTCGACGGCGTCATCGCCGGCGCCGCCGCCCTCGTGGCCGCCGCGCTCGACCCCGCCGCGATCGACCACTGCGTGGCGGGCCACCGCTCGGCCGAGCCCGGCCACACCGCCGCGCTCGCCCACCTCGGGCTGCGCCCGCTGGTGGAGCTGGAGCTGCGGCTCGGCGAGGGCACCGGCGGCCTGCTCGCGCATCCGATGGTCTGCGCCGCGGTACGCGTCATGCACGACGTGGCCACGTTCGACTCCGCGGGGGTGACCGAGAAACCCGTGTGATGATGAGGGCGGGAGGTGCAGGCCATGGCGCGTTACGGACCCATGTACGGGCCCGACATCACGTTCCTCGGCGTCGGCCGGTGCGACGTGGGCGATCCGGCGACCTACGCCGGCGCCGACGTGGTGATCATCGGAGCTCCGTTCGACGGCGGCACCTCCAACCGGCCCGGCGCCAGGTTCGGGCCGATGGCGCTGCGCCAGGCGTGCTACCTGCCCCACGACGGCTCCAGGCCAAGCCTCGCCCTGCGCGTGGACGCCCTGCGGGACCTGCGGGTGCTGGACGCCGGCGACGTCGAGTGCTACTCCGGCGACGTCGAGGGCTCGCTGGCGGCCATCGAGGAGACGGTGCACCGGGTGGCCGCGTCGGGCGCGATCCCGCTGGTGCTCGGCGGTGACCACACCGTGGCGCTGCCGGACGCGCGGGGCACCGCGCGGGCCCACGCGCCCGGGCGCACCTCGATGATCCACTTCGACGCCCACGCCGACACCGGTGACATCTCCTTCGGCCACCTGTACGGCCACGGCCAGCCCATGCGGCGGCTGATCGAGTCGGGGGCGATCCGCGGCGACCGGTTCCTGCAGCTCGGGCTGCGCGGCTACTGGCCCGAGCCGGAGACGCTCGGCTGGATGGCCGCCCAGAACATGCGCTCCTACGAGATGACCGAGATCGTGGCCCGCGGGCTCGACGAGTGCCTGACGGAGTCGTTCGGGATCGCGCTCGACGAGTGTGACCAGGTCTTCCTCTCGGTCGACATCGACGTGTGCGACCCCGGCCACGCTCCCGGCACGGGCACGCCCGAGCCGGGCGGGCTGACGGCCAGGCAGCTCCTCGACGCCGTCCGCCGGATCTGTTACGAGCTGCCCGTAGCGGGGATGGAGGTGGTCGAGGTGGCGCCGCCGTACGATCATGCCGACATCACCGCCTACCTCGGGAACCGGGTTATCCTTGAGGCCTTGTCAGCGATGGCCAGACGCCGTAAGGACGATGAGGGCGGGCCTCGCTGGGATCCCCGGCAGCCCCTTCTCGACGGTCGTTGACCGGGCGCAGCAAATGACACATGCGAAGCCGGTAGGTTTACCTCCTAACACAACGTTCGCGAACGGGAGATTCCCCCCATGGGCCCCTACCTCCTCGGCCTGCGGCTTTCCGGCCGCCGGGTGCTCGTCGTGGGCGGCGGCCGCGTCGCCCAGCGCCGGGTTCCCGCGCTGCTAGAGGCCGGTGCGGAGGTCACCGTCGTGTCGCCGTCGGTCACGCCGGCGCTCGACGACCTGATCGCCGCCGGCAGGGTCACCTGGCACGCCCGGCCCTACGAGGTCGGCGACTGCGACGGAGCCTGGCTCGTCCAGGCCTGCACCGACGACAGATCCGTCAACACCGCGGTCGCCGCCGAGGCGGAGGCCGAGCGCGTCTGGTGCGTGCGCGCCGACGACAAGGACGCCTCCGCCGCCTGGACCCCGGCCAGCGGCCGGGTCGACGAGATCAGCG